>JBAVIQ010000215.1:0-10345 GCA_049687035.1 Steroidobacteraceae bacterium | reverse complement strand
ATGGCGTCCTGTACGCCGACACGGGCCCCGGTGACGGCGGCACCATCAACGTGATCACACCCGCAGGGACCGCCCACGATTTCGGCACGCAGTTCGAGATTCGCTACGAGCACGAGCGCCTGCGGCTGCGCGTGCGAGAAGGGCGCGTGGCTTTGCTGCGCGACGCGCAGCGCGTCGTTGCGGACGCGGGCACGCAGGTTGCGGTCAATGCGGCTGGAGAAGTCAGCCGCACCACGATCGCGCCCAGCGACCCGGCGTGGCGGTGGGCCGAGGCCGTGGCACCGGCGCCTGATTTCGACGGCCAGCCGGTCAGCGTGCTGCTGGCGTGGGTCGCGCGCGAGACGGGACGCACTGTCCACTACGCAGACGAGTCCGTGAAGCGCCAGGCCTCTGCGACGATCTTGCATGGCAAAGCCGGACCCCTCGCACCCCTCGAGGCGCTGGACGTCCTGCTCGCGACGACCGACCTCACCTACGGGATCCGCGATGACGGTACAATCGACGTCCGTCACAAGTAAGCAGAAGAGTCCGGACGGTGTTGCGGTGGACGTCGCCGATCTTGCTGTTGGCAGCGCTCGTTGCTGGGGCTGCGGTCGCGGCTGCCGACGAATTCCGGGGTCTCCCGCTCGAGCGGGCCCTGGCGCGGCTCGAGACGCGCGGTCTGTCGATCCTCTACAGCAGTGATCTCGTCACCGCCGGCCTGATCGTCACGGTCGAGCCGTCAGCGTCCGACCCGCGCAAGATACTTGCCGAGATCGCCCGCCCGCTGGGACTCGCAGTCGTGCCGGGTCCCGGCGGTGCGGCCATGCTGGTGCGCGCGTCAGGGTCGCAGGCAACGGCAGGAGGTGCGACCGCCGCAACGCTCCGCCCGCTGCGTCCCGCGTCGGCATCAGCAACGGAGGTCGAGGAGATCGTGGTCAGCGCGAGTCGCTATCGCCTGTACTTCGGCCCGACCGCGGTTGCGACGGAACTGAGCGCCAGCGACACCGACGTACTGCCGGCGATCGGCGAGGACCCGGTCCGTTCGGTGGAACGCCTGCCGGGCGTGGCGCGCCAGGATTTCACCAGCAAGCCGAACCTGCGCGGCGGCGTGGCGGACGAGACGCTGGTGCGTTTCGACGGGGTGCGGCTCTACAACCCGTTCCACATGAAGGACTTCCAGAGCGTATTCAGCACCATCGATCCCGGCGTCGTGAGCGGCCTCACCGTCTACACGGCGGGCTTTCCGGTCATGTTTGGCGATCGCATGAGCGGCGTCATGGACATCGTGCCGATAGAGCCGGGCGAAGGCCTGCACGGTCGCGTGGCGGGAAGTCTGTTCAACGTTGGCGCGCGGGTGAACGACTCTTTCGACGAGGGGCGGGGTCACTGGGTCGCGTCCGCGCGGCGCGGCCTGCTCGACAAGTACATCGCCCTCACGGGTTCAGACCTTGGCGACCCCACGTACATGGACTACTACGGGCACCTAGATCACCGCGTCGGCGACTCAGTGGTCGTGTCCGGCAGTGCGCTCGTGTTCAAGGACGACCTGCAGGTGTTCGACAGCGACCAGGAGGAGGAAGCGGAGGCGCGCTACGTCGACAAGTACTTCTGGCTGCAGGCCGACTACGGTGACGCTGCCTCCGGTGGGCGCGTGCAGGCAGCGCGGTCGCTCATCGAGAGTCACCGGTTCGGTACCGTCGACCTGCCCGGTGTCACGCGTGGCTCGCTCGACGACCGCCGGTCATTCACGATCGATTCGCTGCAGGCGGACGGGTGGTGGCCCGTGGGGGTCAATTCCGTGATCGAGACGGGCGGGGAATGGCGCCATTCGAGCGGACACTACGAGTATCGCGACGTGGCCGAATTCGCCCTGCTGTTCCGCTATCCCGGCGCGCCGCAGGAACCGTCGCGCTCCCGCGAGTTCGTGGTCAACCCTTCGGGCGACCAGTATGCCGCCTATCTCAACTGGCGCGTCGCGCCATCGCCGGAGCTCGCACTCGATGTCGGCCTACGCTGGGAAGCGCTGCACATGGAAGGCGTGTCGGACGGCCGGCTCGCGCCGCGCGCCGGATTGCTGTGGATCCCGGATAGCGCGACGCGCCTGCGTGCGAGTTGGGGCCGGTTCAACCAGGCCCAGGGCATCGACGAGCTGCAGGTCTCGGACGGTGAGACGCGATTCTTCCCGGCGCAACAGGCAGATCACTGGGTGGCGAGCGCCGAGCGCCAGATCGGGCGCGAATTCAACCTGAGGCTGGAGGCGTATCGTAAGAACTACCGGCGCCTGCGGCCACGTTACGAGAACCTGCTGGACAGCCCGGTGGTGCTGCCCGGCCTGCGTCCCGACCGGATCAGGATCGAGGCTCACTCGGCGACCGCCGACGGCGCCGAGTTGACGCTCGAGTACGGCGAGGGCTCGGCCCTGGAGGGGCGGCTGAGTTACAGCTGGTCCAAGGTCACAGACGCTATCGACGGACAATCGGTCCGTCGCAGCTGGGACCAGACGCATTTCGTCAGTGCGGGAGTCACTCACCGAGGCCTGCGCTGGGACTTGAGCCTGGCCGCGATCTGGCACAGCGGGTGGCCGACTACCGCGGTCGAACTCGCGACCCTCGAGCCCTTTCCGTTAGTCGCCACGGGCCCACGCAACGAGCGGAGTCTCGGCGACTACGCGCGACTTGACCTGCGAGTGGCGCGCAATTTCGCGCTTTCGTCCGGGCAGTCGCTCACGGTGTTCCTGGACGTCAGTAACCTGACCAACCGTCGCAACGACTGCTGTATCGAGTACCAGCTGGAGACTGATTCCACGCCGCCGTATCTCGACGTCGGTCCCCTCGAATCGCTGCCCTTCATTCCCTCAATCGGCTTCGTGTGGGAGTTCTGAGGCGTCACCGCGAAGGATTTCGCGGCGTGCGTCGTCTAATCGGATATGGGCCAGTTCCGCCCGAACGAAACCGGAGATGACGATGTCATACGACAACACCCTCGACACCAGGATCGCGCGGCTGTCCGACCAACGTAACATCGCACTGGCGGGAAGCGCACTGACTTTCCTGCTCGGCTGCATAAGCCCCATCGACGCGGTTGCAGCTGGCAAGTACTGCTCGGACACCGCAACGGCCCTGAATCGCGCCTGCGGCTTCGATCTTCAGGACAACTACTGGGAATCAGTAGCGATCTGCACCAACGAGACCGACCCTGTGGACCGGACGGAGTGCCTCGCCGAGGCCGATTCCGCCCGTGGCGAAAGCAAAGCCCTGTGTAAGGAGCAGCTGCAGGGTCGCCTGAGCGCCTGCTCAGCGCTCGGTGAAGGACGATACGACCCTCACTTCGAGCCCTGGCTCTTCGACAAGAACTTCAATCGTCTCACCAGGCCAAATCGCTACTACCCGCTGCGCATCGGCAACCGCTGGGAGTACTGGACCGGTACACGAGGTGTCCAAAGCGAGTTCGGCTCGGTCGAGATCTTCAGCGACACCAAGCTCATCGATGAAGTGACCTGCATCGTCGCGAGGGACTTGGTCTATGAAGCCGACGGCACACTGATAGAGGCCACCGACGACTGGTATGCGCAGGCGAAGAACGGCGATGTCTGGTACTGCGGCGAAGAGGTGAAAAATTACGAGTCCTTCGAAGGCGACCAGCCGAAGAATCCGGAGCTCGTAAGCATCGACGGCCGATTCAAAGCCGATATCGACGGCGCCAAGCCCGGGATCATCTTCAAGGCGGTTCCGGTCGTCGGCCAGACCTACCTCGAGGAGTTCTCGCTCGGCAACGCCGAGGACATCGCCCAGGTCTTCTCCAAAACCTACCATTTCGGCGAAGACAAGGAACTTGATCGCTTCGTGCCGCCGAACCTCGCGAAGCTTCTGTGTCACCACGATTGCGTCGTGACCGAGAACACCTCGCTGCTGGAACCTGGCGTCGTCGAGCGCAAGTACTACGCGCCAGGAATCGGCACCTTCCTGGAGACGAACCCGGATTCGGGCGAGATCACGCGGCTCGTGAAGTGCAACTTCCATGAACTGTGCGCGTCTCTGCCCACCCCTTGACGCTTTGCGCGCAATGCATGACGGTCGCCTCGCCATAGTCACGACACCAAACTGGGCTCCCGATCCACAGCGCACTGCCTGCGCTGGGGATCGCTAAGGCCAGCGCACGCGCAATCGTTGGCGGCAGGCTACCCCATGTTCGCGGGCGGGCTTTCGAGGGTCCCGGCGTGACCATGGAAAGCGGCCGGAACCTCGAGCGGGTTCGCCGCGGCGACCCGAGCCGTGGGTCGGGACGTGAAATGCACCTCGTCCACCGGTTGCGTAAGGCCACCTTCCCTGGGTAATACTGGCAGATCGCTGGCGATCTCCTGCCGCATCGCGGGGTAAAATCTTCGCCGTGAGACTGGAGCGGATCACTCCATGCGTGAGGAAATCAGGACAATGACGAGCGAACCAACCAAGGATCGAGTCTTCGCGGAAGAACGCGAGGCCATCGCTGATTTCCGCTTCGGTGCCGAAGTCGCACAGGTCTTCGACGACATGCTGTCGCGATCGGTGCCTTTCTACGGCGAGATTCAGCGCATGGTCGCGGAACTCGCCCAGGACATCGTCCAGCCTGGCAGCAACGTCTACGACCTGGGCTGCTCGACCGGCACCACGATGCTGCTGCTCGACCGGGCGTTGCCCGGGGACGTGAACTTCATCGGGGTCGATGACTCCCGCGACATGCTCGTCAAGTGCGAGGAGAAGCTGCGCGAGCTCCAGGTCAAGCGCAAGGTGAGTCTCGAGTGCACCGACCTGCACCAGGGCGTCGAGATCAAGGACGCATCGCTCGTCACGATGGTGCTGACGCTGCAGTTCCTGCGGCCGCTGCATCGCGAGCGGCTGATCGGCGACATCTTCAAGGGCCTGCGGGAGAACGGCGGCCTGATCCTGGTCGAGAAAGTGCTCGGCGAGGACTCGCATTTCAACCGTCTCTTCATCAAGCACTACTACGACTACAAGCGGCGCAATGGTTACTCGGAGACCGAGATCGCGCAGAAGCGCGAGGCGCTCGAGAATGTGCTGATTCCCTACAAGCTCCTTGAGAATCGGGAGCTGCTGCTGAAGGCCGGCTTCCGCTACGTGGACGTGTTCTTCAAGTGGTACAACTTCTGCGGCATAGTCGCAATCAAGTGACGCCATGATGCTGGCAAACATCGGCGATTTCCTGTTTCGCTTCCGCAACCTGATTTTTCCGCTGTGCCTGCCGCTGGCGTTGCTCCCGGGCCCGCCGCTGTTCGATAAACTCCTGGTAGCGGCAGCGACGGGGTTCCTGATCGCAGCGATGGGGGAAGCGGTGAGGGCGGGCACCATCGGGCTGCAGTACATCGTGCGCGGCGGGAAGGACCGACGCGTGTACGCCAAGGACCTCGTCACCGGGGGGCTGTACGCGCACACCCGGAATCCGATGTACGTCGGCAACATGTTGATCCTGGTCGGACTCGCCATCGCCTCGAATTCCTGGGCCTGCGTCGCAGTGGCGATCCCGTTCTACGCGTTCGTATGCGCCGCGATCGTGGCCGCCGAGGAACGTTACCTGCGGGGGCGGTTCGGCGCCGATTTCGATGCGTACTGTCTCGACGTGCCGCGCTGGCTGCCGCGTCTGCCGGGCATCGGCGCCACGCTCGCAGACCACAGCTTCAACTGGCGGCGGGTCGTGCTCAAGGAATACGGCACGCCGACCGGTTGGGTCCTGGCTTGGGGCGTACTCGCGTTCTGGAACCTCACCCGGTCCGACGGCGGCACGGACGCGCATCACTCGGCCGTGGTTGCCGTCGCCGTCATCGTGGCTGTGATGCTGGTGTTCTGGATCTTCGCGCGGATCGTCAAGAAGTCGCACCGCTGGGGCAAAGTGTGAGCGACCACGCGTCGCGCAGTCGTGTGCCGCAGGCAAGTCCGCCCGAGCCCCGGCTGGAAGCACTGCGGGCGCTGCGCCTGCGCATCGACGAGCAGGACCTCAGGATCCTGCAGGCCATCGAGCAGCGTGGCCGCATCGTCGAGGAAATTCTGGCGCTCAAGCAGTCGGTCGGCTTTCCGGCGTTCGACGCGATTCGCGAGCGGCAACTGCTCGAGCGCCTGCACGCGACATATCGCGGTCCCTACCAGTGGCAGGAAGTGGAACAACTTTTTCGCACGCTGCTCGAGATGTCGCGGACATTGCCGGTGCCCGCGCGCAAGCCCTGACACTCGTCGGCGCCGACAGCCCGTGAACGCAGGCCACCTGACGCCTGGTCAGCCGGCAGCTGGTGCGCCGGCTGGCGGTGAATCCCGCAGTGTGCACATCACGCGATACAGCCGGCCCTGCGCGTTGCCGTGCAGCGCATCCCCGATCATGCCCTCGGGATCGCATCCCGCGGCGCTGCGCAGCAGCCGGTCGAAGCTGCGGATGTAGTTCTCGCAATGCTGCTTGCGGATCGGCGTTCCGTAGAACAAGTCCCAGCCGTCCCGCGAATCGGCCAGCCGTAGGTGCAGCAGGATCAAGCGTCGGCTGAAGACCGACGACTCGCCGGAACTCAGTCGCGCAAACATCAGGTCGACCTCCTCGTCCGACACCACGCCGTCGCCGATCGTGCCCTGGCTCGAAATGAACAGCATCCCTGCGATCACCTCGAGCTGGTTCATCACCATCTGGGCCACGTCGATGAACGTGTCCTGTCGCGCGTGCAGTTCGTTGGCCGCAATGGCGCGCGTCTGGATCTCGGCGTGCTCTGCCGTGCGCTGCATGACCTCGAACTGGCGCTGGATCGCGACGTTGTTCGCGGCGAGTTCGCGCTGCTGCAGAAACAGCCCGAGCACCAGCCACAGAAAGGCGAGCGGTGCGAACGCACCGTCCAGGAAATCGCCGAGGTCGCCGAGCGGCAGCCACAGGAAGGCGGCCCAGCCCATGGACACGGCGACGTAGAGCACGCCGGCGCCAAGCCAGAGCGCCGTGAGTATCAGGCCCAGCCGGACTTGCCGATCGCGCTGCGATGCAAGGCTTGCCGAGTTCCGCTCATCGACCATGGTGTGCCCCCCGTTTGGTCTTCTTGCACTCTCCTGCGAGCAGGACTCAGTGCGGCGTGCGTGACGCGATCTTCTCGATTCGCCGGTCCGGGACGAGCCAGATCAGCGCGACCACGACGTAGATCGCCAGCGACAGCCAGCCCAATCGAAACGACACCGCAATCGCCAGCGTGTACAGCATCAGGGACAGCTTGCCCTTCCAGTCCGCCCGAACCGCCCGTGCGAGCAGCGAGTCCGGTCCCTCGGCGCGGATGATCAACGTCTGCAGCCACGTGTAGGAGAGTGCCGCCATCAGCAGCACGACGCCGTACAGCGCGGTCGGCCACGTCGCAAAGTGATTCTCGCCCATCCAGCCGGTCGCGAAGGGCACCAGCGACAGCCAGAAGAGCAGCACCAGGTTGGCCCACAGCATCGCCCCGGTCACCCGGCTGCAGAGCTGCAGCAGGTGATGGTGGTTGTTCCAGTAGATGCCGAGATAGGCGAAGCTCAGCACGTAGGTCAGGAACACCGGGAGCAGCGGCGCGAGGGACGTGATCTCCGTGCCGTGCGGCACCTTGAGTTCCAGGACCAATATCGTGATCAGGATGGCGAGCACCCCGTCGCTGAAAGCCTCCAGTCGATGCTTGCCCAATCGTGTGCCCGCCAGTGCAGTGTGGTGCCGGTAGCTTAGCGGCTACGACTCCAGGATGTGCTGCCCCTTCTGGATCGCGAGCGCACCGCTGCGCACCACTTCGAGCACTTCACCGAAATTCGCGACTTCCGCCATGAAGCGGTTGATGTCGGCCTCGCTGCTGGTGAGCTCGATGGTGAAGCTGTCGGCAGCGTCCCAGAGCACACGACCGCCCGCGCGTTGCGTGGCCGACCAGAGCGATCCGACCTGGGTGGCCTTCGCCTTGACCTTGATCAACAGCAACTCGCGCTCGAAGTGTTCCTCGCGCGTGACGTCCTCGACGTCGACCACGTCCACCAGCTTCAGCGACTGTTGCGTGATCTGGTGGATGACGGCGTCGTTGCCGGTCGTCACCAGCGTCAGGCGGGAGACCGTCGGATCGTCCGTCGCCGCCACGTTCAGCGATTCGATGTTGTAGCCGCGGGTCGAGAACAGGCCTGCCACGCGGGTCAGCGCGCCGGATTCGTTCTGCAGGGTGATGGCGATGATATGGCGCTGGCTTGGCACGGCGACTCCAGGAAACGATATCTATATGATTACATTAAGAAATCCGGAAGCCGAGCGACCGGGTCCCAGACCTCAGAATAGGGGATCGGATGGGAGCCGCCTAGATGGACGCGCGGGCGCGGCGGCTGTTAGTCTCGTTTGCATCGCAACATAACCGTTCCACACCGTTGCAACGAGCGCGCCCGTGACCAGCATCGCCGCCAGTCTTCTGCCGACCACTTCGTCCGCGCACCCGCGGGCCGGCCAGTCCATGAGCGGGGCGGAGATCATCGTGCAGGTGCTGGCGGACGAAGGCGTCGACACCATTTTCGGGTACAGCGGCGGCGCGATCCTGCCGACGTACGACGCGATCTTCCGCCACAACGACCAGCAATCGAAGCTCGCCGAGGACGCGCGCCCGATGCCGCTGATCGTCCCGGCGAATGAGCAGGGCGCGGGTTTCATGGCAGCTGGCTACGCTCGGGCCAGCGGCAAGGTGGGCGTCTGTGTCGTGACGTCGGGGCCTGGCGCCACCAACACGGTCACGCCGGTGCGCGACTGCGCCGCGGATTCGATCCCGATCGTCGTCATCTGCGGCCAGGTCGGCACCTCCGCCATCGGCACCGATGCTTTCCAGGAGGCGCCCGTCTCCAACATCATGGGCGCCGTCGCTAAGCACTGTTTCCTGGTCACGGATTCGGCCAAGCTCGAAGCGACCGTGCGCACCGCGTTCGAGATCGCGCGCTCGGGCCGTCCGGGTCCGGTCGTGATCGACATCCCGAAGGACGTCCAGAACTGGCAGGGCAACTACCAGGGCAGCGGTTTGCTGCCGGTGCGCGGCTACCACGCGCGCATGCAGGCGCTGCGCGCCCGCACGCTCGAAGACGATCACGCAGCGAAATTCTTCCAGATGCTCGGCGAAGCCGAGCGTCCGCTGATCTACGCCGGCGGCGGCGTCATCCACAGCGAGTCGGCGGACGAGTTGCGGGCCTTCGCGCACGAATTCGGCATACCCGTCGTCACCACGCTGATGGGCATCGGCACCTACGACACGACCGAGCCGCTCTCGCTGCACATGCTCGGCATGCACGGCGCGGCGTTCGCCAACTATGCCGTTGACGACTGCGACTTCCTGTTCTGCCTCGGCGCCCGCTTCGACGATCGCGTCGCGGGCGTACCGGCCAAGTTCGCGCGCAACGCGAAGCGCATCGCGCACATGGACGTCGACGCTTCGGAGATCAACAAGGTCAAGCGCGTGCAGTGGAGTCATGTGGGACTGCTGCGGCCGGCGCTCGAGAAGCTGCGCCTGCAGGGCAAGAGTGCGGGCTTCAGGCGCGACTGGTCGCCGTGGCATGCGCACGTCGCCGAGTTGAAGCGCCGTCACGCGATGAATTACGACCGCGACAGCGAGCTGATCCAGCCGTACTACGTGATCGAGGAGATCAACCGTCTCACGCGCGGTGAAGCCGTCATTGCGACCGGCGTCGGCCAGCACCAGATGTGGGCCGCACAGTACTTCGATTTCCGCGAGCCGCGCCTGTGGCTCACCTCGGGCAGCATGGGCACGATGGGGTTCGGCCTGCCCGCGGCGATCGGCGCGCAGTTCGCCCGTCGCGACAAGCTCGTGATCGACATCGACGGCGATGCCAGCATCCGCATGAACCTCGGCGAACTCGAGACCGTCACCACCTACGACCTGCCGATCAAGGTCGTCGTGCTGAACAACTTCGGCGACGGCATGGTCAAGCAGTGGCAGAAGCTGTTCTTCAAGGGCCGCCTGTCGGCGAGCGACAAGTCGCTGCACAAGAAGGATTTCGTCAAGGCCGCGCAGGCCGACGGCTATCGCTATGCGGTGCGGCTCGATCGCAAGGAAGACGTGCCGCGGGTGATCGAGGAATTCATCGGGTTCGACGGCCCCGCATTCCTCGAGGTCATCATCGACCCGGATGCCGGCGTCTATCCGATGGTCGGTCCCGGCCAGCCGTACGACGCGATGATCACCGGCGATTTCATCCCGTCGCGAAGTTCGGCCGAGACGCCGCCGCCCGACGCGTCGGAAATGTTCTGACTTCACCTCTCCCGCTGACAGCGGGAGAGGTCGCGCGAAGCGCGGGTGAGGGCGGCGCGCGAAGCGCGGGTGAGGGCAGTGGCCGCAGGCCTACCGCTTCAGTAG
>JBAVIQ010000214.1:0-3266 GCA_049687035.1 Steroidobacteraceae bacterium | reverse complement strand
GGGGACCAGCTCGTCTTCCTGCACTCGGTGAAGGAAGGCCCGGCGAACCAGAGCTACGGACTGCAGGTGGCGCGGCTGGCAGGCGTGCCGAAGACCGTCATCGGCGAGGCCCGTCGCTACCTGCACGAACTGGAACGGCGCGAGCACGCGACGAAGCCACCGACACCGCAGCAGGAATTGGACCTCGCCCCGGCCCGCGATCCTGCAGAGGTCGCGGCGCTCGAGGCCCTCGCCAAGGTCGACCCCGATTCGCTGAGCCCCCGCGACGCACTGGACCTGCTGTTCAAGCTCAAGTCACAGCTGCGATAGGGGACATGCTCCCAGAGGTGGGGCAGCGCCCGAGCCTGAGGGTTGCGGTCACCCCGAATTCCTTCGAACGTGCGTTCCGAAAGCCTTTGACGGACGCTAGACTTCCGGTCCGTGCAAGGGAGTCCGGTGCGTGAGAACAACAATGACCCTTCCCAGATTCCTGTTCGCTGCCTCGTGCGTCGCCGCGTTGATAACGGCGGCTGCGGGCTGCATGAAGCAGCCGCCGGCTGCGCCTGCCGCTGCGCCGGTCGAAGTGAAAGCGATCACGGCCGAGGCGAGCCCGACGGTGATGTATGCCGACAAGGTCGGCGAAGTGAAGGGCTCGCAGGAGGTCGACATCCGTTCGATGGTCTCGGGCATCCTGCTCAAGAAGCACTTCGACGACGGCTCCATGGTCGCAAAGGGCCAGCTGCTTTACTCCGTCGATCCGCGCGAGTTCCTCGCGCAAGTAGCCGACGCAGAGGCGCAGGTGACGGCAAGCCGCGCCATTGGCTTCCCTGCAGCGGCCATTCAATCTCGCCGTCGACATTCGGTAGTGGCGCGCGCGATAAGCTGTCAGCATCCGGTCTCAGGGCACGCCGCTGACCAGGCTGCAGGACGCGATTCTCTGTGCCGCTGGCCCACGACCGGCAATGCGGGTGCAGCCGCGGATTGCTAGTATCGGCTCACTTGCGCTTGCGCGAAATGCATGAGCGCGTACGTCACAGGGAGAACATTGATGTATTCAAGAACCGCTGACGCGGCGATTGGTCTTGCGCTCGGCGCGTTTCTTGCTCTTCCTTTCGTGGCCGTCGGGCAGGAAGCGTCAGATGCCGGAACGCTCACGAAGGAGGCGGCTACCGCTGCATTCCCGGCGAAGCCGCCTTACTCGCCCTATGCGGGACGCAATTACCCGACGCGGCCGTACTTTGGCGACACGCATCTGCACACTTCGTATTCGTTCGACGCGGGCACTTTTGGCGCGCGTCTCGGGCCACGCGAGGCCTACCAGTTCGCGCGCGGTGATGAGGTCACGTCTTCGACAGGGCAGCGGGTCAAGTTGTCCCGGCCGTTGGATTTCCTCGTCGTGGCGGACCACTCGGACAACATGGGCTTGTTCCCCATGCTCATCGGTGGCGCGCCCCAAGTCCTGGCTGATCCGTCGGGCCGTCGTTGGTATGAAATGATCCAGAAAGGCGAGGGTGGCAAAGCGGCATTCGAAATCATCGCGGCCTTCGGCGAAGGCAAGTTCCCGCCAGCGTTGCAGGTCGCCCCTGGCACGCCCGCCTATCGCGACGCCTGGCAGGACACGATCAAGGCGGCGGAGGAATACAACGACCCCCGCCGATTCACGGCCTTCATCGGTTACGAATGGACCTCCCAGGGGGCGTTCAACATCCATCGCAACGTCGTCTTTCGCGACGACGCGGCGCGCGCCAGTCAGGTAGTGCCCTTCACGGTTGATCCGCCGGCCGGCAGCGCGAATGAGCGCGACCTCTGGAAGTGGATGCAGGCCTACGAGGACAAGACCGGAGGAGATGTGCTCGCCATCGCGCACAACGGCAACTTGAGCAACGGGCGCATGTTCCCGCTCATCGAATACTTCACCGGAAAACCGATGGATCGCACGTATGTCGAGGCGCGTAACAAGTGGGAGCACCTCTACGAAGTCACGCAGATGAAAGGCGACGGCGAGACGCATCCGTTCCTGTCGCCCACCGACGAGTTCGCAAACTTCGAAATCTGGGACCAGGGCAATCTCGACAACAGCGT
The DNA here is from genome assembly GCA_049687035.1 of Steroidobacteraceae bacterium. Taxonomy (GTDB): domain Bacteria; phylum Pseudomonadota; class Gammaproteobacteria; order Steroidobacterales; family Steroidobacteraceae; genus RPQJ01. Next base: position 1,205 of record JBAVIQ010000214.1, on the reverse strand, counting down.
GGCGAAGACGAAGGACATGCTCAAGTTCGAGTATGCCCGGCAGGCGCTCATGAACGGCCTCAAGGTGGAAAGCCAGTTGGGTGTCAACCCCTTTAAATTCGGCATGATTGGCTCGACCGACAGCCATACCGGTTTAGCCACCGCAGAGGAGGACAATTTCTTCGGCAAGGTGACCACCATGGAGCCGAGCGCGGAACGCCTGACGAAAGTATTCCTCAAGAATCCGAAGACCGGTCTGGTGAAGATGGAGTGGGAAGTCGCGGCGGCGGGCTACGCAGCGGTGTGGGCTACGGAAAACACACGCGAAGCGATCTTCGACGCGATGGAACGGCGCGAGACCTACGCGACCACGGGCTCGCGCATGGCCGTACGCTTCTTCGGCGGCTGGGACTTCGAGGCCAAGGATGCGCTCTCCCGCAACCCCGCGGTGGTCGGCTACAGCAAGGGCGTCCCCATGGGTGGCGATTTGAGTGCCGCGCCCGCCGGCAAGTCGCCGAGGTTCCTCGTCGCGGCGTTGAAAGACCCCATCGGCGCGAACCTCGACCGTATCCAGATCATCAAGGGCTGGTTGGACGCGAAGGGCGAACTTCACGAGCAAGTGTACGACGTCGTCTGGGGCGATGCGGACAAGCGCAAGCCCGGCACGGACGGGAAGCCGCCGGCCGTGGGCAATACCGCAGACGTCCCGAATGCCACCTGGACCAACACGATTGGCGACCCGGAACTGATTACGGTCTGGGAGGATCCGGAGTTCGATGCACGACAGCGCGCGTTCTACTACGCGCGGGTCATCGAGATCCCGACGCCGCGCTGGACGGCGTACGACGCCAAGCGTTTCGGCGTCCAGCCGCTGCCCGGGACGTCCATGACCCTGCAGGAGCGAGCGTACACGTCGCCAATCTGGTACACGCCCGCTGCGCGATAATGCCCTGACTCGTCGCGGGAACACGCAAGCGGACAGCCGCGGGCGGCAACTCCGGGTCGATTTTCACGGTATGACATCCGCTTTCGGTGTACGGCGCGCATTCGAACGAGCTCCACCAATACGATCTGGTGACAGAGCCAGGTAAATTGCCGGTCGCGACTCATCGGCTGCGGCTCATGCGATGTGAACTCGTCGACGTTGCATGCGCCGTGAGAATTCTCGGGCTTTGACGAGAATTCGCCCAGGCGCGGCCGATCAGGCGTTCGTTCCGGGTCTTTGC
>JBAVIQ010000213.1:0-3282 GCA_049687035.1 Steroidobacteraceae bacterium | reverse complement strand
TCGGCGCGTTCAGTGCGGCATTGCGCAGCGACAGCGGCGACGGCGTCGTCCCGTACTGCTCGCACTCCGAGTCGCCGTAGAGGCCGTATGCCTTGTCCTTGGCATCGACGAGTTCCCAATAGCCGTACACCGAAGGATCGCCGACTGCACCGTCGCCCAGGAACGTGAGCTCGGCTGAGATCATCACGAAGCGCACGTCCGCCGGAACGGGCTTCTTGCCGGGATCAAGCGGCACATCGGCGGTGGCGTCAGTCTTCACCGAGAGCACCTTGAAACGGTAGCGGTTCAGCGGAGCGTCGTAGATCTGGATCTCGCCCGCCTCACCGATCAACAGCGGGTTGGCGCGGCTGCCCTTGGGCTGCCACTGCAGGCCCTTGCCGACCGCCACGCAGTCGAGCGCGGTCCCAGGGTCCCTGGCCCCCTTCGGCGAGCAGGCCTTGCCCGTCACCGCCACCGGCTCATTCGTGGTCTTCTTCGCCGCCGCTCCGGCGGGGCCGGCTAAGCCGACGGTCACGAAGGCGACCACAGCCCACGCGCCGACCCTGGTGACTCGTCGTTTCGATGCGATTTCCATGGACGGACGGTAACGGACGAGGATGTCAGTTGCAACGGCGACAGGAACACCGCTCGTTGGTGTAGTCGCTCAGCAGTGTGCTGCGATGCCTCACAGCGCAACTGCGACGAGGTTCGTTCGGGGTTCACGTTCGGGGGATCGGCGACAGCAGCGGACAGTCGTTTCAAACGCCCCTGATCGCCGCCGTTGGCATCCGAAGTGAACTTCGTAGCCTGGACGGCGGTCAGCTTTTTCTTCGCTGAGCATGACGCTCACGGACAAGAGATCGCTGCCTTGATCGCATTCGCGTCCGCAGTCAGTGGGTCGGCCACCGCCAGTGCGATCTTCTTGCCACGTTGCGCCCGCACTTGATTCTTGAAGTCCTCGACCATGAGGCACGCCGACTGTATGTCAGGTACCGCGAGGTACGCCTGCGCAATCGCCACCTTGTTGGCCGAGCTCTTGCCGGGGCCAATGCCGATGACTGCTGAGTACAGGCGTTCGAGCATCAGCACGGCTTGGTGAGCCGGGCGATATCCTGTAGGCAAGAAGAACCCGCATTTGCGCGGGTTTTGCGGTTCTCTCAGGCCGTCCGCGGACGCCGGTGAATGTCACCGGACGGTGACCGAAAAACACGATATGGAGGCTAGGGTCGGAATCGAACCGGCGTACACGGCTTTGCAGGCCGCTGCATGACCACTCTGCCACCTATCCGCGATGGCCCACTACGTGCCCGCAGAAACACATAACCCCGGGTGGGCCCGGGGTCATGCGAGGAACTGGAGCGGGTAACGAGGCTCGAACTCGTGACCTCGACCTTGGCAAGGTCGCGCTCTACCAACTGAGCTACACCCGCTTGGGCACACGAAAGCTGCACTTTCGTCAGCCGTGAATTCTCGCTGCAGGGCCGCAACCTGTCAAGCGACGGTCGATTTCCTGAGCTCCGGCCAGGCAATCTGCACGTACAAGACCATCGACCAGAGGGTCAGGATCGAGGCAATGACCAGCAGGATGATCCCTATTTCGTAGACCGGCAGCCCGAACAGGTCGTTGCGATAGACCATCAGGCTCAGGCCGACCATCTGCACGATGGTCTTCCACTTGCCGAGCGACGACACCTTGACCTTGGCCCGCGCACCGAGGTGGGCCATCCATTCCCGCAGCGCGGAGACGGTGATCTCGCGGCCCACGATGACCATGGCGCTGACGACGATGACTGCACGCGTGTCGTGCGCCACGAGCAGGATCAACGCGATGGCGACCATCAGCTTGTCGGCCACGGGATCGAGGAACTCGCCGAGCGGCGTGGTGACGCCGAGCTTGCGTGCCAGGTAACCGTCGATCCAGTCGGTGACCGCCGCGAGGATGAACACGAGCGCCGCCAGCGGATCGCCCCAGGGGCCGCCCCAGTAAAAGAGCACGACGAACAACGGCACAGCGATGATGCGGCCGATCGTGAGCGCGTTCGGGAGAGATTGCAGGTTCAAGACGGCGACTCGGTCAGGCCCCGGGATTCATTCGTTCGTAAATTTCTGCGGCCAGCTGCCGGCTGATTCCGTGCACCCTGGCCAGATCTTCCACCGACGCCTGCCGGATACCCTGCAGCCCGCCAAAAGCCTTCAGCAATTCCCGGCGGCGCTTGGGCCCCAGGCCGGGAATTTCTTCGAGCCACGACTCGCGCCGGCTGCGGTCGCGCGATTGCCGGTGCCCGGTAATCGCAAAGCGATGCGCTTCGTCGCGCACGCGCTGGATCAGGCGCAGGGCCGGCGAGTCGTCGGCGAGTATAAGCGCGGCTTCCTGTCCGGGAAAGAAAAGGCGTTCCTGCCCTACCCTGCGGTCCGACCCTTTCGCGACGCTCACGACCGCGAGGTCGGTCACGCCCACCCGCGCGAGTGCTGCCATGGCTGCATGCAGCTGGCCCAGTCCACCGTCGATCAGCAGCAGGTCGGGCATCGGCGCCTCGCCACGCATCACTCGAGCGAAGCGGCGTTCGACGGCCTGCTCGATCCCCGCGTAATCGTCGCCAGGCGCGATGTCGCGCAGGTTGAAGCGCCGGTAATCACTCTTCAGCGGTCCTTCGGGGCCGAGCACCACGCACGAGGCGACGGCGGACTCACCCATCGAATGGCTGACGTCGAAGCACTCGATGCGCTGCGGCGTCTTGCCGAGGCTCAGCTCACGCCCGACGGCATCGAGCTGGTCGGCGACCGTGGCACGACTCGACGCGCGCATCTTCAGGCCGAGCGCCGCGTTGTTGCGGGCCATCTCGATCCAGCGCGCGCGGGTGCCACGAACGTTGGTGCGAATCTCCACCGCGTGCCCCGCCTTCTGCGCGAGCGCCCGCTCGAGCGCCTCCGCGCCCTCCACCGACCGCGACAGCACGATCTCGGACGGCGCCTCGCGCGCGAGGTAGTACTGCGCGAGGAAGCCCGCGAGCATTTCGCCTTCGTCGCCGAGGCCACCCTTGGGGAAATAGTTCGAACTGCCGAGGTTGCGCCCGCCCCGCACGAACACCACGGACACGCAGAACTCGCCGCCCTCGTGCGCGATGCCGACGGCATCGATGTCGTGCCCCGACATCCGCGTCATCACTTGCGTCGCCTGGATCTGCTTCAACATCTGGATCTGATCGCGCAGCCGTGCCGCCTGCTCATACGCGAGCTTCGATGCCGCCTCTTCCATGCGACGACCGAGGTCCTCGATGACCTCGACGTTGCGGCCGTCGAGTA
>JBAVIQ010000212.1:0-10512 GCA_049687035.1 Steroidobacteraceae bacterium | reverse complement strand
CGGCAACTGATCGTCGTAGCGATGCTCGCCGATGTGCGTTGCGAGCAAGGGGCTGGCGCGCAGGTTGTCCTCGAAATAATTTTCAACGAGCGCATCGAGCCGCTGCCTGGTGCCGGTAGGGAACGGGGGCGCCGCAACACGACCCTGCAAGGCCGGGATCACGGCGAACCCAAGGACGAAGGCGCTGGAGCGAAGGGACACGTCGTTGCTTCCTGCCGGCGGCGAGGCCGCGATTATAGGGGCTTCAGCGTTCGACGATCGCAGTGACGCCCATGCCACCTGCGGTGCAGATCGAGATGAGCCCGCGGCCACCGCCGCGCTGATCGATCAGTTTTGCCAGCGTCGCGACGATGCGTGCCCCCGTCGCCGCGAACGGATGGCCCACGGCGAGGCTGCTGCCATTCACGTTGAGCTTCGCACGATCGATCGAGCCGAGCGGCCGCTCGCGACCCAGCCGGTCGCGGCAGAACTCAGCCGACTCCCACGCCGCCAGCGTGCACAGCACCTGCGCTGCGAACGCTTCGTGGATCTCGTAGAAATCGAAGTCCTGCAGAGTGATTCCAGCGTCGTCCAGCATGCGCGGCACGGCATAGGCCGGCGCCATCAGCAGTCCTTCGTCTTGCAGGAAATCGACGGCCGCGACCTTGCCGAACGTCAGGTAAGCCTGCACCGGCAGTCCGCGGGCGCGGGCCCAGTCCTCGCTCGCGAGCAGCACCGCAGCCGCGCCATCTGTCATCGGCGTCGAATTGCCCGCGGTCAGCGTCGCGCTGCCGTCGACGGGGAACGCGGGCTTCAGCCTGGCAAGTTTTTCCAGCGAGGTGTCGCGACGGAGGTTGTCGTCGCGCTGCACGCCGTTGAATTCGAACACGAGGTCGTCGAAGAAGCCGGCATCGTACGCGGCGGCGGCACGTTGGTGGCTGGCGAGTGCAAGTTCATCCTGCGCCTCGCGCCGGATGCCCCAGACTCGCGCCATCTGCTCGCAGCTCTGCCCCATGTTGAGCCCAGTGCGCGGCTCGGTTACCGCAGGGAAGCTCGGCTTCCAGTGCCCCGGGCGCAACGAGACAAAGGGCGCGAGTCGCTGACCCAGCGACCGTCCCCGCGCGCTGCGCAGCAGGATCCGGCGCAGGCTCTCGTTGATGCCGATAGGCGCATCGCTCGCCGTGTCGACACCTGCCGCAATCGCGCTCTCGATCTGACCCGCCGCGATCTTCAGGCCGAGCAGGATCGCCGTTTCGAGGCTCGTGCCACAGGCACGTTGCAGGTCGAAGGCCGGTGTGTGCGGGTCGAGCGTCGTGCCGAGCACGGATTCGCGGGTCAGGTTGAAGTCGCGTGCACTTTTCAGCACCGCCCCGGCGCCGACGTCTCCCAGACGCTCGCCAGCGAGACGGTACTTGTCCACCAGCGCCTGCAACGCCGCCGTCAGCATCTGCTGGTTGCTGCACTCCGCGTAGGCGCCCATCGAGCGCACGAACGGGATCCGGGCGCCGCCGACGATGGCGACACGGCGCGTGGTGTTTCCGACGAGCATGGAGCGTCCCCGACATTCCCTTGATGCTGTCTAGGTTACCCCTGGACGACCCGATCCTCACCCCGGGTAGTGCCTCCCTGATATCCTTGATCCCCTTCCCCCAGGCAAAAATCCTGTCTTTCGAGGCGCGGAACGCACCATGAGCCACCTGCAGCTGAGAGCGGCCGACGGCCACACGTTTTCGTCCTACCTGGCCCGGCCGGAAGGCCTCGCGCGCGGCGGCATCGTCGTGGTCCAGGAGATCTTCGGCGTGACGGGACACATCGAGCGCGTCGCGGACCAGTTCGCCGCCGAGGGCTACCTTGCGATTGCGCCGGCCGTGTTCGACCGCCAGGAACGCGGCGTCAACCTGGCCTACGACGAGGCAGGCATTGCCCGGGGCGTCGGCTTCATGCAGGGAGCGGATTTCGCGCAGGTCATGCTCGATCTCACCGCGGCCATCGCCGCAGTGGATCACGCCGGCCCCGTCGGGATGGTGGGCTACTGCTGGGGTGGCCTGGTGACATACATGGCCGGCAGTCGCACCAACATCGCGGCTGGCGTTGCCTATTACGGCGGAGGTATCGCTCGCTTCCTCGAGCCCATGCCACGCTGCCCGATGCAGTTCCATTTCGGCGAGCAGGACACACACATCCCCTTGAGCGACGTGGAGAAGATCCGCGCCGCGTTCCCGCAGGGCGAGTACCACACGTACGCCGCGGGCCATGGTTTCAACTGCACGGACCGCGCCAGTCACGACTCGGCTGCCGCGCACCTCGCCTTCGCGCGGACCAAGGAATTTTTCAGTAAGCACCTGGGCTGACGACACCCGGGCTGACAAGTAGAGAAGGCTCATGACGCTGAATCTCAAGGATCCCACCCTGCTGCGGCAGCAGTGCTACGTCGACGGCCAGTGGCTGGATGCGCGCAGCGGCGGCACGAGACCGGTCACGAATCCGGCGACGGGTGCAGTGCTCGGCACGGTGCCCTTCATGGGCGCCGACGAAACCCGCGTCGCGATCGAGGCCGCCGCAGCTGCCTTCCCGGCCTGGGCTGCACGGACGGCCAAGGACCGCTCCACGCTGCTGCGTCGCTGGCACGACCTGATGCTGGCGAACGCCGATGACCTGGCCACGCTGATGACCGCCGAGCAGGGCAAGCCGCTCGCCGAGGCCAAGGGCGAGATCACCTATGCCGCCTCGTTCATCGAGTGGTTCGCGGAAGAAGGCAAGCGCGTCTACGGCGACGTGATCCCGGGCCATCAACCCGACAAGCGCATCTTCGTCCTGCGCCAGCCCGTCGGAGTCGTTGCGGCAATCACGCCGTGGAATTTCCCGGCGGCGATGATCACGCGCAAGGCTGGCCCCGCGCTCGCGGCGGGCTGCACTTTCGTGTGCAAGCCGGCGATGCAGACGCCCTACTCCGCGCTCGCCATGGCCGAACTCGCGCATCGTGCCGGCATCCCGCAGGGCGTGTTCAGCGTCATTACCGGCTCCGCCGCCGCCATCGGCGGCGAGATGACCTCGAACCCGATCGTGCGCAAGGTCACCTTCACCGGCTCGACCGAAATCGGCAAGAAGCTGATGGTGCAGTGCGCAGGCACGCTGAAGAAGCTTTCGCTCGAGCTTGGCGGCAATGCGCCGTTCATCGTGTTTGACGATGCGGACCTCGACATCGCCGTGCAGGGCGCGATCGCGAGCAAGTACCGCAACACCGGACAGACCTGCGTCTGCGCCAACCGCCTGCTGGTGCAGGAAGGCGTCTATGACGCGTTCGTCGCGAAGCTGGTCGATGCCGTGCGCAAACTGCGGGTCGGCGACGGCCTGCAGGGCGCGACCGAACAGGGTCCGTTGATCGACGACAAAGCCGTGGCGAAAGTGGAAGAGCACGTCGCGGATGCGCTGGCCAAGGGCGGCAAGATCGCGCTCGGCGGCAAGCGTCACGCGCTGGGCGGGACGTTCTTCGAGCCGACCATCATCACGGGCGTCAAGCCGACGATGATGGTCGCGCGCGAGGAGACTTTCGGCCCGGTCGCTCCCATCTTCTCGTTCAAGGACGAGAAGGAAGCCGTCCGCATGGCCAACGACACCGAGTTCGGCCTGGCCTCCTACTTCTACACGCGGGATCTCGCGCGCTCGCTGCGCGTTGCCGAAGCGCTCGAGTACGGCATCGTGGGTCTCAACACGGGCATCATCTCGACCGAAGTCGCGCCGTTCGGCGGCGTCAAGGAATCGGGCTTCGGCCGCGAAGGCTCGAAGTACGGCATCCTCGACTACACCGAGCTCAAGTACCTCTGCATCGGCGGCATCGAGGGTTGAACCAGCGTTCGCTCATCTACCTGCTGGCGTTCATCGTCACGATCGGGTCGGTCGCCACCAACATCTACATTCCGGCGTTGCCGGTCGTGCGCGAGTACTTCGGCTCGAGCGTCGCGCAGGTCCAGGCCACGTTCTCGATCGCACTGCTGACGTTCGCGATCGGCATGCTGTTCTGGGGTCCGTTCGCGGATCGCTACGGGCGGCGCCTGGCGATCCTGGCCGGCGTCGGCCTGATGGCGGCGGGCTCGGTCGTCTGCCTGTTCGCGCCGAGCCTGGCCTGGCTGATCATCGGCCGCGGTGTGCTCGCGTTCGGCACGGCCACGGGCATTGCCGTCTCGCGCACGATCGTGAGCGACCTTTACCCGGACAGCATGGCGCGCATGCTCGCGCAGCTCGCGATCTTCGCGGTGGTGTCGAGCGCATCGGCCCCCGTCATCGGCGGCTTCCTGACGTCGTGGTTTGGCTGGCGCGCCGTCTTCGTGGCCCAGATAGTGATGGCCGCAGCGGTAGCCTGGCTCACGTGGAGGCACCTGCCGGAGACGCGCCCCGCGACGAAGCAACCACCAGCTGTGCGCGAGATGGCTCGCGTGGCGTGCTCGCTGGTGGTCAAACCCAGTTACCTGAGCTGCGTGCTGCAGTCCTCGGCCGCCTATTCGATGTTCGTGGTGTTCATATCGCTCGCGCCGTACGTAATGGTGACGGCGATGGGCCGCTCGGCCACGGAATACGGCTTGTACTACCCGCTCATCTCGTTCGGCTACGTCGCCGGCAACTGGGCCGTCGGCCGGTTCTCGGCTCGCGGACAGCACTGGATGATCGCCTTCGGCGTCAGCCTGCAGCTGGCAGCCGCGCTCTGCGCCCTCGTGTTCGCTGCGTTCGGTTTCCAGCACCCGCTGTGGATCTTCGTGCCCATGGGCGTGCTCTACTTCGGCCAGGGCCTGTTCATGCCCCACCTGACCGCGATCGCCGTAAGCCTGGCCCCGCCCCATGCGACCGGCGTCGGTTCGAGCACGCTCGGCTTTCTGAACCAGTTCATGTCGGCGGTCTGCGTGCAGGTCATGGGCCTGGTGGGAGCGGAGACCGCGATGCCGATGCTGTTGTTCTGCGCCGGGGCAGCTTTATTCCAACTGGTGGTGCTGCGGCTGTCGCCCCGCATGGAAGCCCGGGCCCGGGTCGCCTGAGCCTGCCCGGTCCGCAGGAAACTGCGCGCCAAGCGCGGCTGCAAACAGTCGCCGTGATATCGTTCGCCGCCCGGCCCGCCCCGCGATTTCCTTACATGACCTACCTCGGCACCCCAGATTTCGTCCACGGTTCGCGCCCACGCGTCGGCGTCATGCTCGTGAACCTGGGCACCCCCGCGGATCCTTCGCCCCGGTCGGTGCGGAAATACCTGGCCGAATTCCTGTGGGACCCGCGCGTGATCGAGGCGCCGCGCCTGCTCTGGTGGCTGGTCCTGCACGGCGTCATCCTGCGCACACGCCCGCAGCGCAGTGCTCACGCCTACCAGAAGATCTGGACGCCGGAGGGTTCGCCGCTGCTGATCGAATCCCGCAAGCTGACGGCAGGCTTGGCTGCCCGGCTGCAGCAGCGCGTCGGCGACGACGTCGTGGTCGATCTCGCGATGACCTACGGCCAGCCGTCGATCAAGTCGGTACTGGAACAGTTCCGCAGACAGAACGTGCAGCGACTGCTGGTGCTGCCGCTCTACCCGCAGTATTCGTCGACGACGACCGGCAGCATCTTCGCATTCGTCACGCGCGAGCTGTCGCAGTGGCGCTGGATGCCGGAGCTGCGTTTCGTCAACCAGTACTGGGAACGCGAGTCATACCTGCGTGGCGTCGCGGACAGCGTCGCGAAGCACTGGGAAGCGCACGGCCGCAAGCACCTGCTGTTCTCCTTCCACTCGATCCCGAAGCGCTATTTCCTCGCCGGCGACCCGTACCACTGCTTCTGTCTCGGCACGGCCCGCAGCGTCGCGCAGCGGCTCGGCCTGGCCGAGGACGAATGGTCGCTCGGATTCCAGTCGCGGTTCGGCCGCGAGGAATGGCTGAAGCCGTACGTGGACGTGATGCTGCAGGGCTACGCGAAGACGGGCCCGAAGCGCGTCACGGTCGTGTGCCCGGGATTCGCGACCGACTGCCTCGAGACGCTCGAGGAAATCAGCATGCAGAACCGCGAACTGTTCCTCGCACAGGGCGGCGAGGCGTTCGACTACGCGCCGTGCCTGAACTCGAGCCCGGCGCACGTCGACGTGATGGAAGACGTCGTGCTCCAGCATGTGGGCGGCTGGCCCGAGTTCGGCGCCGGACGCCTCGACGACGACGCCCTCGCCGCGCAGCGCGACCGCGCTTTGGCCCGCGGCGCGCAGCGCTGACGGCGCACACCGTTCGGCCGCTCATGCCGCTCGGACGTTTTCTCGAAATCAGCCTCGCGACGACCGACGTCGCGGAGTCGCTCGCGTTCTACGAGTCGCTCGGTTTCGTGCAGGCGTCGGTCGGCGAAGCGTGGCCGCACCCGTATGCCGTAGTGACGGATGGTCGCCTCAGCATCGGTCTGCATGGAGCGGAGTTCGAAGGCCCGCTGCCGACCTGGGTCGCGCCTTCGTTGCGCGAACGTCTCGCCACGTTCGCCGCCCTCGGCGCAACCGTCGAGGACGTGCGCCTCGACGATGTCGCGATGCACCAGGTGCTCTTGCGCGACCCGTCGGGCCAGCCGTTGCGGCTGCTCGAGGCCCGCACGTTCTCGCCACCCGCGCTGTCGCCAGCGCATTCGAGCACCCTGGGCTATTTCGAGGAATTCGCTCTCGCGACGCCGGACCTCGCCGCAGCGAGCGCGTTCTGGGAACGCCTGGGGTTCGTCGCCTTCGAGCCAGTCCTGGAGCCGTTGCCGAAGGTCGTCGCGGCCAGCCGCGATCTCAACCTCGGACTCTACGGGATCGACCTGACGGCGCCGGTGCTGGTTTTTTCCGATGCCACGATGCCGGACCGGATCGGGAGCCTGCGCGATCGGGGCTATCGCTTCTCGCAGCGCGTGCCGCGCGAACTGCTGGCGATCGGAGCCGCGCTGCTCGAGGCGCCGGAGGGCACGCAGCTGCTGTTGCTTACGGAACCGGCGGCGGGCTGATCGCGCCGGACGACGAAGCCGCAATTTCAAAGCGGATCTCGAGCGTGTCCGCGACCTGGATGGCGCCGCCAGCGACCGAGAACGGCGTGATGCCGAAATCGGTCTGGTTCAACCGCAACTCACCGCGCGCGGTCAGGCTGTCTGCATCGCGCTCGACGACGACCGGAATCTCCTGTTCGCGCTCGACCCCCTTCAGCGTCACGGCCACACGCACGATGGGTTGCGGCCAGACACCGGACGTCGCAGAGGATCGCAGCGTGATCGTGGGAAAATGCTCCCCGTCGAGCACCTCGGCGCGCAGCATGTTGCGGCGCGTGCCAGCCCGCGCATCGTCCGGCACGGGTGCGGCGAACTCCGGGCCCGCCGCGGCGCGCGCCGCAGGCAAGTCCACGTCGAAGCGTTCCACCGGCAGGGTCAGTTCGAAGGACGAGTCGGCCGGTGTGCTCCCGAGCCAGACTGTGCCTGCTTCGTCCGCTGAGGTGATCACGTGGTCGTGACCCAGCTTCGCGAGCGGGCCGGCCCGGCGGACGATGACGGTGACGACGGTCCGAGCCGGGTCGACCTGCAACGCCAGCGCGCCTGCAGGCATCTTCGCCGGAGCGGAACTCGGGGAACGCGATTGCGAGGCATTCACTGGGGGCGCGGGTTCCGAGGTCGAACGACAACCGGCCAGGATACCCAACGCCGCAATCATCACGTAACGACCGGCGCGCCCTGCGCTTTCCTGCGCGTTTGCTAACATGGACCGATCATCCCACAGGAAGTCACTCCATGCCCCTGCGCAATACCGCGGAAGCCTACGGCAGTCTGTCCAAGTTCCTGCACTGGGCCATCGTGCTGCTGATCGTGCCGCAGTACTTTCTCGCGGAAGCCGCAGATGAATTGCCGGACGGCATCGAGAAACTTCAGATCCTCAACTGGCACAAGTCGCTCGGCATGGCAGTACTCCTGCTGGCACTGGCGCGCATCGGCTGGAAAGTCATGAACCGCGGCATGCCGGGCCCCATCGGCGAACCGTGGCAGCGCAAGGCCGCGGCGGCCGGTCACGGCCTGCTCTACCTGCTGATCCTCGCCCAGCCGATTTCCGGCTGGGCCATGTCCTCGGCCGCCAACTACCCGGTGACCCTCTTCGGCTGGTTCCAGTTCCCTGCGCTGGTCGCCGAGAACCACGATCTGCACGAAACACTGGAGGAAGTGCACGAAGTGTTCTTCTACTCGCTCGTTACCGTGGCGGCCGTGCACATCGCCGCTGCGCTCTATCACCACTTCGTGCTGAAGGACGGCGTGCTCCGGCGCATGCTGCCGTTCTCGCGGTCGTAGGCGTGGATACCCGCCGCCGCGCAGGCATCATGGCGCTGCTGGCGGCCCTCGCACTGGGCCCAGCCGGGCCTGACGCGAGGGCGGCGGCAATCGCCTGGACGGTCGATCCGGCGCACAGCCAGCTGACGTTTCATCCCCGACTCGCAGGCGGCGAGTTTGCGGGACGCTTCGAGCGTTTCGACGCGACGATCCGGTTCGACGCCGCCGATCTTGCACATTCCAGCCTGCTGGTCGTCGTCGACCTGCTCAGTGCGCGCACCGGCGACACCGATCGCGATGCTGCGTTGCAGGGCAGCGACTTTTTCCAGACCACGCGCTGGCCGAAGGGCACGTTCACCAGCACCGGGATCAAGTCGTTGGGCGGCGGCCGCTATGAGGCCACCGGCAAGCTCACGCTGCGCGACGTCAACCACGACGTCCGCGTCCAGTTCCGCTTCGACCCACCTGCACCCTCCGGGAGCGCAGCGCACATGGTCGGCACATCGGTCGTCCGTCGCCTCGAGTTCGGCGTGGGCCAGGGCGACTGGCGCAGCACCGAGTGGCTGGACGATGCGGTACGGCTCGAGTTCGATCTCGCGCTGCGCGCCGCGCGCTGACTCGGCACTCGCTGCCATGTAGGCGGCGCGGTGGAAACGGGCATAGAATTCCCGCTCGCTGCGGGAGCTGGCAGCATCTTCATCACCAAACGAGACGGGGTGTCCCAAATGTCATTGCGTTCCACTTCGGTTGCTGCGCGCCTGGCGCTCGCACTCGCGATCGGGCTCGCGCTCGCTGGATGCCAGAAGAAGCAAGAACAGGCTGCCGCGCCCGCCACGGGCGCCGCTGCTCCTGCTGCAACGACGGCAACGGAGGCCCTCGAAGGCCAGGTCGACATCGTTGCCTGGCCGGGCTACATCGAGCGCGGCGAAACCGACAAGAACTACGACTGGGTGACCCCGTTCGAGCAGGACACGGGTTGCAAGGTCAACATCAAGACGGCCGGCACGTCCGACGAAATGGTCTCGCTGATGACGCAGGGCGGTTACGACCTCGTCACGGCCTCGGGCGATGCGTCGCTGCGCCTGATCCGGGGCGGCACCGTGCAGCCGATCGACGTCGCGCGCGTCCCGAGCTTTGCCAACGTGGACGAGCGCCTCAAGCAGGGCTCCTGGCATTTCGTCGACGGCAAGAACTACGGCACGCCCTACCAGTGGGGCCCGAACGTGCTGATGTACAACACAAAGGCGTTCCCCACCCCGCCGAAGTCGTGGTCGGTCGTGTTCGAAGAGCGGAAGCTCGGCGACGGCAAGAGCAACAAGGGCCGCGTGCAGGCCTACGACGGCCCGATCTACATCGCGGACGCCGCGCTGTACCTGATGGCGAAGAAGCCGGCACTGGGCATCAAGGACCCGTACGAACTCAACGAAGAACAGTACGCCGCCGTGCTCGACGTCCTGCGCAAGCAGCACCCGCTCGTGCACCGCTACTGGCACGATGCCAACGTCGCCGTGCAGGACTTCACCAATGAAGGCGTCGTGGTCTCGGGCTCGTGGCCGTTCCAGGTCAACACGCTGGTCGCGAACAAGCAGCCGGTCGCCAGCGTCGTCCCGGACGAAGGCGCGACCGGTTGGGCCGACACGACCATGCTCGCCGCGAACGCAAAGCACCCGAACTGCGCATACAAGTGGATGGAGTGGTCGCTAAACGCCAAGGTGCAAGGCGACGTCGCTGCCTGGTTCGGTTCGGTGCCGGCCGTGCCGGCGGCGTGCAAGGGCAATGCCTTGCTGACCGACACGGGTTGCGCCACCAACGGCTTCGACAACTTCGACAAGATCCACTTCTGGCGCACGCCGGAAGCCGCGTGCAGCACGGGCACGTGCGTGCCCTACAGCCGCTGGGCGACGGATTACGTCGCAGTGATGGGCGGCCGCTGACGGAGGAACAGGTCTCGAGCGCGCGGCATTCCACGGGGAATGCCGCGCGCTGAACCCACAGTCGACATGACTCCCGCGATCGAACTGCGCGCAACGCGCCGCGCCTTCGGCTCCGTCGTTGCGCTCGATTCCGTCTCGCTCACGATCGCACCCGGTGAATTCTTCGCCCTGCTCGGCCCCTCGGGCTCGGGCAAGACTACGTGCCTGCGCCTGATCGCGGGCTTCGACCAGCCGGACAGCGGCACCATCCTGCTCGACGGCGAGGACGTAACGAACACACCGCCGTTTGCACGCAACGTCAACACGGTGTTCCAGGACTACGCGCTGTTTC
>JBAVIQ010000211.1:0-8245 GCA_049687035.1 Steroidobacteraceae bacterium | reverse complement strand
CCGCTGCACCGGCCGCCGCCGGTGACGCTGCAACCACAGCGGTGCCCGCCGCACCGCCTGCCACGGCGCTGCCACCCCCGCCGCAGCTCAACGCCCGCAGCTTCATCGTCATCGACCACGAGAGCGGCCGCGTACTCGCGGCGCTCGAGCCCGATTCGCGCCAGGAGCCGGCGAGCCTCACCAAGCTGATGACAGCGTACGTCGTGTTCCATTCGCTCAAGGAAGGCCGCATCAAGCTCGGGGACTCGGTCACGGTGAGCGAGAACGCCTGGCGACAGGCGGCGCCGAAGCTCGGCGGTTCAGCCATGTACATCGAGGTCGGGACGCAAGTCTCGGTCGAGAACCTGCTGCAGGGCATGATCGTGCAGTCGGGTAACGACGCGACGGTAGCGCTCGCCGAGCATGTGGCCGGCACCGAGGCCACCTTCGTGCAGATGATGAACAACTTCGCGAAGCGGCTCGGCCTCACGGGCACGCACTTCACCGATGCCGCGGGCATGCCCAACCCGGAGCAGTACATCACGGCGCGGGACGCGGCGCTGCTCGCGAACGCGCTGATCCACGAGTTCCCTGGGTACTACAAGTGGTACTCACAGCGCGAGTTCACCTGGAACGGCATCACGCAGCAGAACCGCAACGGCCTGCTGTGGCGCGACCCGACGGTCGACGGCGTCAAGACCGGCCACACGAAGACCGCGGGCTACTGCCTGGTCACCTCCGCGAAGCGCGGCGACATGCGGCTGGTCTCCGCCGTGATGGGCACGGATTCCATGCGCGCCCGCGAAGACGCCAGCGCCGCCCTGCTGAACTACGGCTTCAATTTCTTTGAGACCAAGCGTATTTACGCCGCCGGCCAGCCGCTCACGACGATGCGCGTCTGGAAGGGCAAGCAGGACGAGGTCGGCCTGACAGTGGGTCGCGACCTCTACATCACGAACCAGCGCGGTCACGTAAGTTCGGTGAAGGCGGACTTTGAACTGCCGGAGACGCTGGTCGCACCGCTCGCGAAGAACCAGTCGGTCGGCAAGGCCAGGATCGTCGTCGACGGCCAGACGATCGCGACGTACGCCCTCTTCCCGACGGCGGACGTCCCCGCAGCCGGCTTTTTCGGCCGCGCCTGGGACAGCCTGCGGCTGCTGTTCCACTGACAGAGCAGCAATGGCCGATCCGTACCCCACGTGCTGGTTGAACGGCGAGTACCTGCCGCTGGCCGAGGCACGAATCTCGCCACTCGACCGCGGCTTTCTCTTCGCGGATGGCGCCTACGAAGTGGTGCCGGTGCATCGCGGGCGGCCGTTTCGGCTGCGCCAGCATCTCGAACGCTTCGACCGCAGCCTGGCGGAACTGCGCATCCGTAATCCGCTGGCGCTCGCGGGCTGGGTCGAGGTGACGAGCACGCTAGTCGCCGCGGCCAACGCAACCGAGTTGCTCGTCTACCTGCAGGTGACGCGCGGCATGGAATACGGCCGCAACCACCTGTTTCCGCCTGCGTCGGTGGAACCGACGGGATTCGGTTTCGTCAGCCCGTACCCGCAACCAGCACAAGCGCTGCTCGAACGCGGCCTTGCCGGCGTCACGCTCGAGGACACACGCTGGGCGCGCTGCGACATCAAGTCGGTCGCGCTGCTCGCGAACGTGCTGCTGCGCCAGGAGGCACAGGACAAGGGCGGCTCCGAAGCCATCCTCACGCGGGATGGGCACGTGACCGAAGGCTCCTCCAGCACGGTCTTCATCGTGCGCGAGGGCAGACTGGTCACGCCACCCAACGACCACAGCATCCTGCCAGGCACCTCACGCGATGCGGTGATCGAACTCGCGGCAGGTTGGCTGCCCATCGAGATCCGCAGGTTCAGCGTCGACGAATTGCGCTCGGCGTCCGAAGTCTGGATTGCTTCCGCGGGTCGCGGCGTGCTGCCCGTCACCTCGTTGGACGGCAAGGCGGTCGGCACCGGTGCGCCGGGCGCAACGTGGCTGTCGATGTATGCGCGGCTGCAGCAGCACCTCGACGCGATTGCCGCACGGCCGGCACTGGTGGACGCGTGAGCGATCCGCTGCCCGAGCCCGAGGCAACGCTGCTCAAGTTCCCCACCGATTTTCCGGTGAAGATCATGGGCCTGGCATCGGACGATTTCCGCAGCCTCGTCATGGGGATCGTGACGCGGCATTTCGGCACACTCGAACCGGACCGCATCGAAGAGCGCCCGAGCAGCAACGGCAAGTACCTGTCGATCACGGTGACGGTGGTCGCCACCAGCAAGGCCCAGCTCGACGCGCTCTACATGGAGCTCACGTCCTGCAGCCAGGTGCTCGTCGCGCTCTGACGCGCCGCCTGCTCGCCGAAGCCCAGCGCACGCAGCAGCTGCGGCGCCAGCGCCTCACCCACTTCGCGCACGTTGGCAGGGCCGCCGAGCTCGCTGAGCTGCGTCATCTGCAGACCCGCATAGCCGCAGGGATTGATGCGCGCGAACGGTTCGAGGTCCATCGCGACGTTGAGGGCCAGCCCGTGGTACGAACGGCCGCGACGGATGCGCAGCCCGACGCTCGCGATCTTGCGCTCACCGACATACACGCCGGGTGCGTCGCGCTTGCCATAGGCTTCGACGCCCCACTGCGCGACCGTCGCGACGATGGCGCGCTCGATGCCTTCGACGAGTGCACGCACGCCGAGGCCGAGCCGGGCGAGGTCCAGCAGCGGATATACGACGAGTTGTCCGGGCCCGTGGTAGGTCACCTGCCCGCCGCGATCGATGTCGACGACGGGAATGTCGCCAGGCGCGAGCAGGTGCACCGCCTTGGCGTTCATGCCCATCGTGAAGACGGCTGGATGCTCGAGAAACCAGATTTCGTCAGGTGTTGCGGCCGTGGCCTCGTCGGTGCGGCGCTGCATGGCGCGCCACGTCGGCTCGTAATCGACGCGCCCGAGCCAGCGCAGTGCGGGCGGCGCTGCAGCCATGCGTTCTGCTGCTTCAACCACGCCTGGCGAGGCCGCCTTCGGCGAGGCCGGCATTGTTGCGGGCGAGCGCCTGTTCGGCGCGGTAACTGGAACGTACCAGCGGGCCCGACACGCACTCGACGAAGCCGAGTTCGAGCGCCTGCTGGCGATAATGCTCGAACTCCTGCGGTGTGACGAAGCGCTCGACCGTCAGGTGATTGACCGTCGGCCGCAGGTACTGGCCAAGCGTGAGCAGGTCCACGCCCGCAGCGCGCAGGTCGCGCATTGTTGCGAGAATCTCATCATCGGTTTCGCCGAGACCGAGCATCAGGCTGGTCTTCACCAGCACGTCACCCTGCTCGCGGCGATGCTGCTTAGCGTGCGCGAGCACGGCCAGCGTCTGTTCGTAGGACGCGCGCGGATCACGCACGGGATGTGTCAGGCGACGCACGGTCTCGACGTTCTGTGCAAAGACGTCCAGCCCGCTGTCCACGACTGTCGCGACGTCGGTCATGACGCCCTGGAAGTCGGGCGTCAGCGCTTCGACGGCGGTTGCAGGATTGAGGCGCTTGATCTCGCGCACGCACGCAGCGAAGTGCGCGGCGCCGCCATCGGGCAGGTCATCGCGGTTCACCGACGTCAGCACGACGTACCTGAGTTGCATCAGCTGCACGGTGCGCGCGGCGTTCGCGGGTTCTTCGGCGTCGAGCCAGCCACGCGGATTGCCAGTATCGACGGCGCAGAAACGGCACGCGCGCGTGCAGACCTCGCCCATCAACATGATCGTGGCAGTGCCGGCATTCCAGCACTCGCCGATGTTGGGGCACTTGGCTTCCTCGCAGACGGTGGCGAGGCGGTGCTCACGCACGGTCTGCCTGACCGTTTCGAAGCCGCGACCGGCCGGCAGCGGTGCTCGCAGCCAGCTGGGCTTGCCGCCAGCAGGCGTCACCGGTGCGCCCGACGCAGCGGCTTTTATGCCGTCACGGATCGCCGTAAACCCCTGAACTGTCTGGTATTTTTCACCGCTCGCGGCGGCGGGCTTGACGCCAGGGACGACCGCAATGCCTTTAAACTCGCTCATGGGTGCGCATTGTACTTGCCGCGGTCGATTCAGCGCTGGGACAGACGCGCGTTGAGTCCCGCCAGCCGCTCCGGCGTGCCGATGTCGAGCCAGTCGCCTTCGAACAACTCGACGCTGACGCGCGAGTTGACGGCTGCGGTCCGCAGCAATGGCGCGAGCTTGAAGATGCCGTCCTCGCAGGCGTTGAACAGCGACGGGTGATACACGCCGAGTCCCGAGAACGTGCACTTCGGCAACGCTGCGATCCGCATCGCGACGGACGTGTCCGCCGCCGTTCCCGGCACGGGCTCGACCATGCGCCCCGCGTCGAACGCGAAGTCGCCTTGGCGGTTGTGGTCGGGGTTCGGCACCAGCACGAGGTGCGCCTGGTCCTTGCCGGGCAGTCCTTGCGCATAGTTCTCGCGCAGGTCCGCGAAAGGGTACTGCATCCAGACATCGCCGTTCAGCACCAGGAACGGCTCGACGCCCATCGGACACAACAACGGCAACGCACGGAAGATGCCGCCGCCCGTCTCGAGCGGTTCCGGACCCTCCTGGCTGAAGGAGATCTTCAGCCCGTAGCGCGAACCGTCGCCGAGCGCCGCCGGAATCTGCTCGCCGAGCCAGGACAGGTTGACGACGACCTCGCTGAACCCGGCCGTCGCCAGCGCATAAAGGTGATGCTCGATGAGCGCCATGCCGCCCACGTCGAGCAGAGGCTTCGGACGGTCGAGCGTGAGCGGTCGCATGCGCTCGCCCTTCCCCGCCGCAAGGATCATGGCTTTCACGGTGCGTTGCCTTCGAGCCTGGCAATCACTGCGGGCAGGACACGCGTCCCGATCAGTTCGCCAAGTTCGATGAAATCCGCATGGCGGGCACACGAGTTCACCGCGTACTGCAGCGTGCGTGGAATGTCGGCGAGGTAACCGGGCTTGCCGTCACGGTGGCAGAGTCGCGCGAAGATGCCGCCGACCTTGAGGTGGCGCTGCACGCCCATGAGGTCGAACCAGCGCAGGAACTGCGTGTCGTCACGGCCTGCCGCCAGCCCGGCTGCGACCGCAAGACGGCGGAACTGCAATGCCCACCCGACGACGCGCTCCTGCGGCCAGGCGATGTAGCTGTCGCGCAGCAGTGAAACGAGGTCGTACGTCAGTGCGCCGCGCACGGCGTCCTGGAAATCGATGATGCCGGGGTTGGCTGCGGGGCAGACCATCAGGTTGCGCGAGTGATAGTCGCGATGCACGAATACCTGCGGCTGTGCGAGTGCGTTGGCGACCAGCGCATCCATCCCCGCCTGCAGCACCTGCGCTTCGCGTGGACTCAACTCCAGTGCCAGGTGACGCTGCAGCAACCAGTCGGGAAAGAGACTCATCTCGAAACGCAGCAGCTTCTCGTCATATGGGGGCAGATCCGCGGCGGCCTGCGCGCCACGTGACTGGATCTGGACCAGCGCTGCCAGCGCGTCGGCATACAGCGGATCGGCCTGGCCCGGCTTGGTGAGTTCCGGCAGGTACATCGTCGTGCCGAGGTCGGTCAGCAGCAGGAATCCGTCGAGTTCCGAACGTTGCAGGATACGCGGCGCATGCACGCCGATGTCCTGCAGCATGGCAGCTACTCGCAGGTATGGCCCAACGTCTTCCTTGCCGGGAGGCGCATCCATGACGATCAGCGAAGCCTGTCCAGCGCGCGTCACGCGGAAATAGCGGCGGAAACTGGCGTCGGCGGATGCCGGCGCGATGCCGTACTGGCGGAACCCGAGGTCCCGCTCGAGCCACTGGCGCAGCAGCTCAAGACGCGGATCGTCCTGGCCCGTGGCAGGCGAATGCGGGCGTGTGTCGTTCAAGCGGGGGCCCCGGTTGGGTTGGAAAACGGGCAGGCAATAGTCGGATGCGGTGATTCGCGTGCAATTATAATCGTGCGGATGACGATGCCGTGCGCTGGTTCCCCACGCCTGCAGCTGGCGCTGCAGGCCACCCTGCGGCGGGCGGCGGCCTGCGCATGGCTCGGGGCCGCCTCTGCCCATGCACAGGAACAGTCGCAGGTACAGGCGCCCGTCCCGGCACCCGCGCAAGCCGCAGCAGCAGCCGAACCTGCACGCGGCGACCGGTGCGCCGTCCAATCCGGCATCGACCCGCGCATCGCGGAACTGCTCAAGGCCGATCCGGACGACCCGCAGATCCACGTCACCAGCGACACCGGCGAAATCGGCCGTGCCGGCGACGCCGAACTCAGTGGCAACGTGCAGATCCACATGGGGCAGCGCCTGCTCACGGCCGACCAGGCCACGATCAATGCCGAGCAGCGCAGCGTCGAACTGAACGGCGACATCGAATACCTCGACCCGCAGGTGCACGTGCGTGGCAAGGGCGGCTCGTTCCAGGAAGGCGGCGTGGGCAATTTCGCAGGCGCCGAATTCGAACTGCACGACCAGTCGGTCCGGGGCGCGGCGACGAAGGCGAAGATCACGCAGTCTGGGCACATCGATCTCGAGGGCGTGCGCTACACGGCGTGCCCTCCGGGCAACGAGGACTGGAGCCTGGCCGCCGGCGCAATCGACATCGACCAGAAGAACCTGATCGGCACCGGACACGACGTCCGCATCGAATTCCTCGGCGTGCCGGTGTTCTACACGCCGTGGATCTCGTTTCCCGTCGGGGACCAGCGCAAGTCCGGCCTGCTGTTCCCGACGATCGGCAGCGGCAGCCGCACCGGCACGCAGATTGCCGTGCCCTACTACTGGAATCTGGCCGAGAACTACGACGCAACGCTCACCACGCGCTGGTATTCGTCGCGCGGCATCCGCCTCGATCCGGAGCTGCGCTACCTGAGTGACAACAGCCGCAGCCAGCTCAACATCGAATACCTGGTCCACGACCAGGAAACCGGCGAAGCCCGCGGCGTCATCGACTGGCGCCACGTCACGCGCTTTGCGCCGCGCACCCGGCTGATGATCGACGCGACCGACGTGAGCGACAATGACTATTACGAGGATTTCGGCATCGGCTTCGAAGGCACCAGCGTTTCGTTCGTCAATCGCTACGTCGAACTGCGCCACGACATGGCTGCCTGGTCCTTCAATGCCCGCGCGCAGGGCTACCAGGTCATCGACAGCACGCTGGCGGCGGCAGACGAGCCCTACCGCATCGCGCCGCAGCTGACCGCACTCGGGCGCTGGCGCGATTTCGCCGGCGGCCTGTCGGGCTCCGTGTTCGCCGAAGCGACCAATTTCCAGCGCGGTCTGGGCCCCCAGGGCGTCCGTCTCGACACCGAGCCTGCGCTCGAATGGCGCATCGACCGCAACGGCACGTTTTTCGCGGCGGGCGCGAGCTACCGTTACACGCAGTACCTGCTGAACGACGTCGCACCGGGCGCGGACGATTCGCCGGATCGCTCGCTGCCGTCGGCCAGCCTCGACGCAGGTTTCACGATGGAGCGTGAGTCGGGATCGAAAGGCAACCGCATCCAGACGCTCGAGCCGCGCATGCTGTACCTGTACGTGCCGTACAAGAACCAGGACGACCTGCCCGTCTTCGATACCGGCATTCCCGACCTGAACCTCGTGCAGCTGTTCCGCACCAACCGCTACGTGGGCCCGGACCGGATCGGCGACGCGAACCAGGTGAGCGTCGGCGTCACCACCCGCCTGCTCGACTCGAGCCGCGGTCGCCAGTACCTGAGCGCCACGCTCGGGCAGGCGTTCTACTTCGAGGATCCGCGCGTCACACTGCCGGACGAGCCCGTCCGCGACCGCTCGACGTCGGACGTCGTGGCCGAGGTCGAGCTCAACGCGTACAAGAACTGGAACGCACGCTTTGCCTACCAGTGGAACCCGGACGAGACCCAGGGCGAGCGTACCGAGACCTTCGTGCAGTACAACCCAGCGCCGGGTCGGGTGATCAACGCGGGCTACCGGTTCCGGCGCGACCTGCTCGAGCAAGTCGACGTGTCGGGCGCCTGGCCGATCAACAACCAGTGGCGCGGCTTCGCGCGCTTTGTCTACTCGCTGCAGGAAGACAAGACGCTGGACCAGTTCCTGGGCGTCGAGTATTCGTCCTGCTGCTGGGCCGTTCGCCTGGTCACGCGACGCTTCGTCTCCAGCCGCTCGGGCGCCGCCGAAACGTCGATCGGCCTGCAGCTGGAACTGAAGGGTTTGTCCAGTGTCGGAGTGGACAACGAAGCTTTCCTGCGCGAAGCGATTCGGGGATACTCCTCGCCTGCGTCCGCACCCCGACCCTGAGATGCCCTTGAAATAT
>JBAVIQ010000210.1:0-6131 GCA_049687035.1 Steroidobacteraceae bacterium | reverse complement strand
GGCGGCACGCTCTGATCACGCCGCCGCGTCCGGCGCCCACTCGCGCCACGCCGACAGCAACGGGAAATACAGCCCGAGCCTGATCGGCTCGTCGCCCAGAGCCCGCATCAGCTGCGCATAGCGCTCGAGCTGCCCACGGTAACGCTCGCGCTCGTTGTCCAGGAATTCGTCGAGTCCCGCGCCCTCGTGGCTGCTGGTCTTGTAATCGACGATCCAGCGCACTCCCGCCGCATCGACGAACGTGCGATCGATGACGATGCTGACGAGGCCGCTGTCGGCTACGCCGGTCAGGGCCAGCTCCGATTGTGCCGCCTGGTGCGAAGCATCGAGCAGCCACCGCCCGCGTTCGTCGTCGAGCGTCCGCCGCAAAGCCTCCAGCACTTTGGCTACCGCAGCATTGCGACGCTCGTACGGCACGCCGAGCTCGGCGAGCTCAGCGGCATGGCGTCGCTGCATGGCGCGGCGTCCAGCCTCGTCGTCCGGCAAGCCGCCACCTCCGCGTGCGCAACGTTGCAGCTCACGGTGCACTACCGTACCGACGTGGCGCGCAGTCTCCGTCACCCAATCGAACTCGACCTCGGTCGAGGCGGTCGCGCGCATGAGGTTGCGGACCAGAATCAGCGGGGCAACCGGCGCCTCGGGACGTTGCCAGGCATCCGGCAGGCGCAGCAGCACGGGGTCGCGCGGAATGACGGGCCCCGCCTCGCCCTGCATATCGCCGGACTCCGCGAGCCGTCGATCGAACTCGCCGCTCACCGACGGCTCTACCCATAGCAGACCCAGTGCCGAGGACTGCGTCGGTGCGCGCACGCTCAGCTCGCCTGTCTTCTTGTCCGTGATCACATCGCAGGAGCCGAGCAGGTGCAGCGTGCGCTCCGCGCGTGTAGCCGCGACATAGAGCAGCCGGCACTTTTCCTGCAGCAGCTTCTCGCGCTCGAGGCGCCCGAGCCACTGGTACAGTGGATTCTTTTGCTCGGCGCCAGTCTCCGCGACGGGCGCGATGATCAACTGGTGCCCGTCGTGCCGCGGCACCTTGAGCCAACGCAGCAGCGGTGGGGTGTCGGATGCGCCGACCCGGTCCAGTCCTGGCACGATCACCGTGTCGAACTGCAATCCCTTCGATTTGTGGATCGTCAGCAGTTCGACGTACGTTTCTGGTCTTGGCTGCGCGGGCGCATACAGCTCGAGCAACGCTGCGCCGAGCCGCGCGAGATCCACTTGCTCGCCGGGCGCTTCGTCTTCCACGTCGCCGAGCGCATCGAGGTAGGCGTGTGCCTCCGCCAGTTCGCGCTCGTCGGCGAGCGTCGCGGGGCCGCCGAGTGCGTGCCACGCGCGCTCGACGCAGTCGCGCAGTCCAAACCGGCGCTTCTCGTCGAGGGCCTGTTCGAGTACGGGCAAGCAACGCTCGAGCCGGTGCCGCGCCGCGGCCGCCAGCTTCTGCCGCAGCGGTTCCGCACGCAGCAGGCGCGGGACCGACGCCTGC
The DNA here is from genome assembly GCA_049687035.1 of Steroidobacteraceae bacterium. Taxonomy (GTDB): domain Bacteria; phylum Pseudomonadota; class Gammaproteobacteria; order Steroidobacterales; family Steroidobacteraceae; genus RPQJ01. The sequence goes on along the minus strand of JBAVIQ010000210.1, from coordinate 4,648 downwards.
CGGTCGCCTCCGAGCAGCACGAGGCAATCGGCCAGCGTCAGGCCGCACCACGGCGCGCGCAGCACGCCGATCCACGCGGCACGGTCGCCCAGGTGCGCCAGCGCGCGGGTCAGCGCCAGCAGGTCGAGCACGGCGGGACGCGCACCCAGCGGATCGATGTCGGTCGCCTGGAAGCGGATGCCGCGCCGCGCGAGCTCGGCCACGATGTCGAGCAGGTGGCTGCGGCCCTGCACGAGGATCGCGATGTGCGCGTCGGCTTTCTCCGCGTGACGTCGCTCGATGATGTCGGCGACGGTCTGGGCCTCGAATCGCCGGCTGCTGCGCAGGAACGCGTGGACGTGCACGCCCCCTTCGTCGGTCGCCTGCGGTGCCGCCACGCTTTCCGAATACATCACGGCGCCACGCAGCACTTCGTCACGCGGCGGCAGCACGCGGGCGAAGCTCTGGTTGACCCACTGCACGAGCGGCCGCGTCGAGCGGAAATTCACTCGCAGGGTCAGCGGCTCGAGTTCGATGTCGATCTCGCCGAGCCCGCGGTCGCGCACGTCGAGAAACAGGCCGACCTCCGCGTTGCGGAAGCGATAGATCGATTGCATGGGATCGCCGACCAGGAACAGCGTCCTGCCGTCGCCCCGCTCCCAACCCGCCGTCAGGCTCCGCAGCAACTGCACCTGTGCTTCGGAGGTGTCCTGGAATTCATCAACCAGCACGTGTCGCAAACGCGCGTCGAGGGCGAGCGCGGTATCGGTCGGCTCCGTGGGTGAGCCGAGCGCCTGGCGTGCAGCCGCAGCGAATTCGGGATAGTCCGCCGCCTTGCGGTCAGCGAAGACCGCTTTCAGTTCGGCGGCGGCGAGCCGCAGCACGAGCAGCAGCGACTTGAGCACTGTCCACTCGGCGTCCTGGTACTCGCGCGGGGGAAGCGAACGCGTGGCATGCAGCGGCTCGAAGAGTTCCTCGTGCCGCGCGAACTCGTCCGCAAGCTCAAGGATGCGCGCCTTGAGCCCGGCGAGTTCCGGACGCTTCCTGTCCTGCGCCAGCACGCCCACTTTGCTGTTGAAGCTCCTGCGAGCCTTGCCCTCGGCTGTCAGCAGGAACTCCGCGAGCCCCTGCCAGTGCGGCACGTCGGCCAGATCGGTGCCCGGGACGCCATTGCCGCAACCCAGGATCATCGATTCGTCATTGCCGTTGTCGCGCAGCACCTGCGCCGCGCCGCACGCATGGCGGCAGGCTGCTTCGAGCAGCGATGGCGGAAAAGCCTCGCTCAGCGACGACAGATGCTCGCGCACGATGTCGGCGCGACCGGCTTCGAGTTCGCGTCGCGCCTCGCCTTCCTGCCCGTATTCAGCCACGTCAGCGGGGAGAACCGGCAGCCACGCCTCGCGTCGCGCGAGCATGCCGCTGATCAGCTCGATGAGCCTGCCGACGTTGTTGTCGAGGTGCTCGAGCAGTATCGCGACCGATTCGGCGACACGTGGATCGTCGGAGGGCAGATGAGACAACAGGCGCCCGGCCGCCTCCTCGTACAATTCCTCACCGTCTTCATCGATGCCGAGTCCGGCGCCGAGACCGGAAAGCACCGGCAGGCGGCGTGAGAGCGACTGGTTGAGCGCGTCTATCGTCAGCACGCGCAGTCGGCTCGGATTGCGCAGCAGCCCCCAGTCATTGCGGGCATCGACTTCGAGCACGCGGCGCGCCAACGCGCGAGTGTCCTCGCGCAGCTTGGACTGAGGATCCTCGCAGTGCCGCAGCGACTCGAGGATGCGGTTGCGCATTTCCGCGGCGGCCTTGCGCGTAAACGTGATGCCGAGCAACGCCTCAGGCCGGTCGACCACGGCGAGCAGCGCGAGGAACCGTTGCGTGAGCAGTTCGGTCTTGCCCGAGCCCGCGGGCGCCTGGACGATGAAGCTGCGGTCGACCTGCAACGCGGTCGCGCGCGCCTCCTGGTCGGCCTGCAACAGGTCAGCTGGCTGCATCGTCGCCCCCCTCGGCTTCCAGCAGCGCCTGTGCCGAACGACAGACCCCGGGCAGGTGGCAGTAGCGGCACGCCCTGGTCGGATTCGGCGCGAGCCGCGCGTCGCCCTGTGCGTGCTCCCGCGCCAACGACTCCAGACGCCTGTTCCAGGCCTGCAACAGGTCGCCCCAATTCGCGTACTCCTTGAACGGAGCCTTGGCTGCGTCGAACGGCTTGAGTTGCGGAAACACCGCGCCGTCACGTGCAAAGCCACGGTACCCGGTGCTGCCCTTGCCGACGATACCGAACGCGACCGCGCTCACCTGATCCGGACCGATCGCGCGCGCGTACAGCGGCAACTGGGGCAGTTCCGGACGCTCACCCATCCACGCGGCCGGTTTCGCGCTTGCGCCGGTCTTGTAATCGATGACGGCGAACGTGCCATCCGCCAGGCGATCCACCCGGTCGAGCACGATGCGCGTCTGCACGCCGCCGACGTCGATGACGCGCGGGTCCTCGACGAACTCGACCGTGAACGGCGCGCGCTCTGCATCCTGCTGCAGCAGTTCGAGTACGCGTGCTTCGAGCCAACGCTCTTCGAGATCCAACAGGCGTATGCCGACTTCGTCGGCCGTCGCACGCAACGGCGCCAGCACCGACTGCGCGTGCGTGCGCACGATCGCGATGCGCTGATCGATGGACATTGCCAGCAGTGCCGACTGCTCGCGCACCTCGTCCCAGAAAGCCTGCAGCACGGCGTGCGCGAGCTTGCCGCGTTCGGTGGCGGCGATGCCCGCGGCCGGGTTCTCGAGTGCGACGCCACCCAGGCGCAGTTCGACAGCGGCGCGGAATGGACACGCGCCCTGCAGTTCGAGCAGCCGGGCGCCGCCCCTGACAACTTCATGTCGGGCAAACGCGGGGAGCGCTCCGTCGATCAGCGTATCGAGCGCGGGACGGGCATCGAACTGCGCCGTCGACGCCTGCGCTCCGCACCACAACGGCACGGCCTCGAGTCGTGGCAGCTCGACGATCAATGCACTCGGCAGCAGCGGAGCTTCGTCCTCGAAGCGCGGCACGCTGCAGAATGCAGTAGTCGCCGCGGCCAGGAGTCGTTGCAGGGTTCGTCGTGCCTGCCGCTCGGACAGCTCGGCCGACGCTCCGGAAACGCCCTGCCGTACCTGCCACTCACGCGGCAGGAACGGGTCGGGGCTCGCCGGCGGCGGCCAGCGCGCGGAATCGAGCCCGCACACCCAGATCGCGTCGAAATGCATCCCGAGCGCCGTGTCGGGATCGATCACGAGCAGCGGAGCCGCGATTTCCTGCGGCTCGAACTCCGTGCCAGCGGCCAGATCGCGCAGGTGGGCGAACGCGGCCGATACTCGCAGCGGACCGGCGACATCGTCGCTCGCGCCAAATTCGCCGAGCAGCGATTGCAGGCGCTGCACGGCCTGGTGCTCGGCGCTGCCGGGATCGGGACCTGGCCAGCCGACTGCGCGCAGCAACTCGAAAAACTCGTGTGCCCACAGGCTCGGCAGCCGCGATCCGGTCCACGTACGTGCGCGCGCCGCCGCTGCCTGCAACTGCGTCGCGGTGGCGAGACAACCGTGCTCGCGAGCCGCGCGTGCCAGGTAGTCGAGTCCTGCTTGCGGCACACCAGACTTGCGCAGCGTCACATCGAGTTCGGCGCGCGCGTACGACTCGCTGACGGCAGCCCCGTCGTGTGCGCCGCGCAAGAGCGCGCTCGCCGCCAACTGTTCGGGAGGCGTGATGCAGGCAGCGAGCCAGTCGAACGCAGCCGACACCACGGGCCGCTCCAGCAACGGTCGCGCGGCCGCGAGTTCATAGGCCGTCGATTCGGGCGCGGGCCCGCTGGTAAAAGCGGTACCCGGAACCAGCACGCGGTCGAGCACGCGGCGCACTCGTGCGCGCTCACGCGCAAGGTCCGGCACGATCATGGCCAACCGCTCGTCCGGCCGCTCCTGCAGCCGTTGGGCGGCCCAGCGCGCAGCGGTTTCAAGTTCGGCGTCGAAGTCGTTGCATTCGACGACCCGGGCGTCCGGCGTGATGTCATCAGGCGCGGCTCGTCGCAAGTTGACACGCACGCCCTGTGTCGCGATCCGCTCGACGAAGACCGCCTGTGCCGGCGTCAATTGATCGAAGCCGACGAACTCGACCGGCGTGTCGGTGGCCAGCGGGCCGACCGTCAGCGAGGCCTGGGCGGGGTCGAGCCAGGCGCCTTGCTCCAGCCAACGCCCGAATTCAGCTGCCCAGCGGGCGAACGACTGCACCTCCGGGCTTGCGTCCTCGGCCAGGACCCCGACCGGGATGCGGTAGGCGTGGAGCAGTTCCCAGGAACGCTGCGCCATAGCCCCCAGCCCGGACGGCAGCAGGACCGGCCGCAGGTCCACGTCGCGGCGGACGATCTGTTCCCAGACGATCAAGCCGTGGCTCGCATCGAGCCATCGGGCTGTCGTCCGGCCTGCCACGCGGTCGACGTCGAACTGGCGACGCAGCAGTTCGGGCCAGGTGACCACGTCCGGCGTCTGCCAGACGCGCCGGCCACGGGCCTGGCAGGCCGCGTCGTGGCGGGCACGCAAAAAATGGGCGAGGCGACGGGTCGGCGCGACATAGGTCGTGCCAGTTTGCAGCTCGTCGGAAACGACGACTATTTTCCCTCTATCGCTCAGGGAGTTACCG
>JBAVIQ010000209.1:0-2498 GCA_049687035.1 Steroidobacteraceae bacterium | reverse complement strand
CGCGAGGGTCGCTGCGCGCTGGCGCCCGAGTGGATGGAGTCGTCGACGGTGATATGCTTTTGCCACCATGAGCAAACCTAAGCTGATTTACTTCGATGCCCCCGTGAGTCGCGGGGAAGAGTGTCGTCTCGCCCTGCATCTCGCGGGCATCGACTTCGAAGACGTGCGCATCAAGTCCGCCGACTGGCCGGCCGTGAAAGAACGGATGCCCTACGGCAGCCTGCCGGTGCTGGAGTTGCCCGGCAGCCCGGCGCTCGCGCACTCCAACGCGATCCTGGTGCTGATCGGCCGTCGCCACGGATTGCACCCGGCCGACGACTTCGAGGCGGCGCGCCATGAAGGGATGATGCAGCACGTGGAGGACCTGCGTGCGCATGTCTCGCCCACGCTGCGCATGGGTGACGCCGAGAAGAAGGCCGCTCGCGAGGCGCTCGTCGCAGGCTTTCTGCCCGCGTGGGCGCGGGCGGCGGAGAGAAACATCACGGCGGGGCCGTTCTTCGGCGGCGCGAAGATCCACGTCGTGGACCTCAAGCTCCACATGGCGGTGCGCTGGTTCAACGCCGGCAAGGTCGACCACGTTCCCGCGACGATCTTCGCCGATTACCCCAGGCTCATCCGCGTGCATGACGCCGTGCGTGACCACGCCGGCGTCCGGTCCTGGTACGCGAGGTCTTGACGCCCTGCAGTTTCCGGGCAGACGCAGGCTCCTGGTTTGGCGCCGTGTAGATTACCGACGTGACCAGGAAGCCGCGCGAACCACTCGATCCGCAGACCATCGATGCGCTGTATGGGCTCGAGCCAGTGTTTGAGCCGGGTGGCCCGGCAGCCGCGGTGAACGCAACGGACTTTGTCACCGTGCAGTGTCCCTATTGTGGCGAACGGTTCGAGACCGCAGTGGACCTGTCGGCGGGCTCGTTCAGCTACGTCGAGGACTGCCAGGTCTGCTGCCAGCCGATCGAGCTCAGGAGTGAAACGAACGAAGGGGGCGCGTTCGTCGGCGTTACCGCGAGCAGGGCGGATTGAGGATGGCGCAGGGTAGGACGGCTAACGGCCCAGCGCGCCGAAGACGCTTTGCAGGATCTTGCTCGACTGGCCCAGCGGATTCTTGCGGATCGCCCGTTCTTCGTCGGCGATCATGAGATAGAGGCCGTCGAGCGCCTTGCGGGTCACGTAGCTCTCGACGTTGGCATCCTTCGCCTCGACCAGTCCGAACTGCGCGGCCTGCCCGGCCAGCTCGTTGTATTGCTTGGCGAGTTGCGCCTGGTCCGTCTTCTGCTTGACGATCGGCAGGAACCTTTGCTGGAGCTTGTCGTAGGAGACCTTGCGGAAGTACTGCGTTGCGGCATCGTCGCCGCCGGCCAGGATCTGTCGGGCGTCGTCGAGCGACATCTGCTTCACGGCATCGACCAGCAGAACCTTTGCTTCGGGCACCGCCGCCTCCGCGGCACGATTCATGGCGACGACGAGGTCGTCGGCCTGGCCACCCATGCCGGCCATTCGCAGCATCTTGTCGGCCTTCTTCAACGCTGGCGGCAGCGGAATCTTCACCTTCGGGTTCTTGAGGAAGCCGTCGACCGCGCCCAGTTGCGCCACCGCACGGTCCGCGCCCTGGTTCAGGGCCGTCTTGAGCCCTGCGACGCTGTCCTTGGGCGCAATGGCGTCGACGCCGGCGAAGACGGCAAGCGGCAACACCAGGAAAAGGAGCGCCAGGGTGCGGGGCGTTGTCATGGTCGGTCTCTCCCAGTCAGCTGTAACGATCTTACGCCCGTGCCGCCCCATAGGGTGCAGTCTCGGCAAGCCCTGATTCCCAGTTGCACGTTTCTTTGCGCAGAGTGCAACGACGAGGCGAGGCGCTGTTGAGGATGCCTTCATGCAGATCCCCACGATCCCGACCATTCGCATGTACATGGACACCGAGACCCACGCGTTGTCCGCCGCCGACGACATCCTGGTCGCGCTGTGCCGCCTCATCGACGAAGGTGTCACTGGCGCTCCGGTGGTCGACGACGAGGGGCGCGTCATCGGCATGCTGTCCGAGTACGACTGCCTCCGGCTGCTGGCCGAAGGCACCGGCGGCGATACGCCGCGCGGGCAGGTCAGCGACTTCATGGCCACGACGTTTACCGCCGTGCAGCCTGCGATGGACGTGTACTACGTGGCGGGAATGTTCCTGAACGAGCCGACGCGCCGGCGCTTCGTGGTCATGGAGGGTCAGAACCTCGTGGGCGTGGTCACCCGCAAGGACATCCTGCGGGCCGTCCGGGCGGGCCTCAAGGGCCGCTGATCACCGCTGAAACGACAGGTCAGGGCGGAGATCGCCGACGGCAGCTATTTGCACGCCCCGACCCGTCTTGCTTGCAGCTTGGTGCTGACGTCTATCCCGCCCGCCGCTTTCGACTTCGCGGTGCGCACGACCGAGAATGAGTCACTGCTCAGTGTCCCATCGACTCGCACTGAGGCGTACTGGCAATCTGAGGAGTAACTGACCTTCCCACCAC
>JBAVIQ010000208.1:0-7969 GCA_049687035.1 Steroidobacteraceae bacterium | reverse complement strand
TCTGCCGACCTTCAGCGCGCCGCCCTATCCGGAATACATCGCCGCGATCAGGGAAGGCGGCGTCAAGATCGTCGAGACCGCAGGCCGCAGCCCCGAACAGTACATGCCCATGCTCAAGCAGCACGGCATCAAGGTCATTCACAAGTGCACGTCGGTGCGGCATTCGCTCAAGGCCGAGAAGATCGGCTGCGACGCGGTGAGCGTCGACGGTTTCGAGTGCGGCGGGCACCCTGGCGAGGACGACGTGCCGAACTTCATCCTGTTGCCGCTCGCCGCCGAGGCGTTGAAGATTCCGTTCGTTGCGTCCGGCGGCATGGCCGACGGGCGCAGTCTCGTCGCGGCGCTCGCACTCGGCGCCGAAGGCATGAACATGGGCACGCGCTTCATCGCGACGAAGGAAGCGCCGGTGCACGAGAACGTGAAGCAGGCGCTGGTGCGGGCGACCGAACTCGACACGCGGCTGATCATGCGTCCGCTGCGCAACACGGAACGTGTCCTGCGCAACTCGGCCGTGGACAAGGTCGTAGAGATCGAGAGGCAGAAGGGGGCAGCGACCACGATCGATGACATCCGCGAGTACGTAGCGGGGGCCTACACCAAGGTCATGCAGCAGGGCGACATGGAAGCCGGCGCGTGGTCGTGCGGCATGGTCACCGGCCTGATCCACGACGTGCCGACCTGCAAGGAGCTGATCGACCGGATCATGGACGAGGCCGCGGCCATCATCGGCAAGCGTCTGGCGGGTATGCGGGCTGCCTGACCGTCAGACCTCGCCGCGCTTCGCGAACTGGGCGATGTGGTCGCCGGCGCGGAAAGCGAGCGCCTGGATCGTCATCGTCGGTTGTCCGCGCCCTGACGTCACCATGCTCGAGCCGTCACAGACGAACAGGTTCCGGATGTCATGCGAGCGGTGGTACTTGTCGACGACCGAGGTCTTCGGGTCGTTGCCCATGCGCGCAGTCCCCAGCAGGTGCGGCCCGCCGGTCGATTCGGCGACCGCCTCCTTCCAGACTTCGAGTGCGCCGGCCGCCTGCATGGACTCGACACCGCGATCCTGCAGGTAACGCGCCATCGCCAGGTCGTCCGGATGGTCCTTGTAGGTCATGCGCAGCGCGGGCAGGCCCCAGGCGTCCTTCAGTTCCGGGTCGAGGTCGATGCGGTTGGTCTCGAGCGGCAACGACGTGCCGTGAGTGGCGACGATCATCGCGCGCGGCAGGGCCTCGAGCAGCGACTTGAACCCGGCGCCCCAGGTGCGGTCCGGAGGTGGCGCGAACAGCGACCACGCGATCGGCATCGGGCCGATGCGCGAATCGATGCCGCCGCCGCCGTAGAAGCCGCGCTGCGGGTCGGAGTCGTACCAGTCGTGCACGACACGCGTGACCTGCGCACTCTTGAACTCGTTCAGTTCGTGCTCGAACAGCGCGTTGACCTGGGCGTAGGTGTTGAACATCAGGTTCTTGCCGACATAGCCGCTGGAATTCGCCAGCCCGTCGGGGAACTGCGCATTGGCGGACAGCAGCAGCAGCCGCGCCGTTTCCGCGCCGTTGGCGCACACGACGACCGCGCGTGCCTTCTGAAAGTGCTCGCGCTTGTCCTTGTCGAAATAGGCGACGCCGGTCGCGCGGCCCGCCGCGTTCGTCTCGATGCGCGAGACGTAGCTCAGCGGCCGCACTTCGCAACGCCCCGTGGCCTCGGCCTCCGGGATCATGGTGTACAGCGTCGACGACTTCGCCTTCATTTCGCAGCCGAAGCCGATGCAGAACCCGCAGTGCGCGCAGGCGGCGCGGCCCTTGTAGGGGACCGAGGCGATCGCCATCGGCGCAGGGTACGGATGCCAGCCCATCTTGCGCGCGCCGCGCTCGAGCAGCACACCCGAGGACTTCACGGGCATGGGCGGCATCGGGTACGGCTTGCTGCGCCACGGGTCGAATGGGCTTGCGCCGGCCAGCCCGGACACGCCAACTTCCCACTCGACCTTCGTGTAGTAGGGCTCGAGTTCGTCATACGTGATCGGCCAGTCCGAGAAAGTCGTTCCCGGGATTGCGCCCAACCGGCTGCGCTCGTTGAAGTCGACTTCGTGGAGGCGCCAGAAGTTCGCGGTGAAGTGCACGGAACTGCCGCCGACGTTCGGCGCGTACCAGGCGGCCGGGAACTCCGTGACGCGCTCCGCTTTCTCCGCCGCGGACTTCCGAAACGTCTGCGGGTTCGTGTCGAGCTTGTTGGTGAGCGCGCCGTTAAACCAGTAGTCGAGTTCGTCGTGGCGGAAGTCCGCGGCGGTGAAGCGCGGCCCCTGCTCGAACACGAGTACTTCGAACCCGGCCTGCGACAACTCTCGTGCCATCACTCCGCCTGCAGCGCCCGAGCCCACGACGACGAAGTCGACGGTGTCATCCGGCTTGAACTTGCGCGCGCTCATGACTGCTGCTCCGCAGTCTTCGCATACGGCACGAACCCGGCGTATTCGGCGTCGTAATGCCCGAACGGTGGTTGCCACGCATGCTGGTCGACGAAGCCGACGAGTTTCCAGCCGAGCTTGCCCGCGTTGCCGCCATAGGAGGGCAGGGCAAGCAGCCCGAGCACCGTCAGGAACCGCATGCCGCCGAAGAACGGCGTGTGCTCCATGTGCTTGAGGTAAGCGGTCTGGTCGTCGAATGGCAAGTCGGCAAACTGCGCTACGCCCGCATGGTGCTTCGCGCACTTGGCCTGGAAGTCGGTCAGGCCCGCGACGAACTCCTGGCCGTTCTCTTTCCACAGCCCCGCATGCACGTGGTCGATGAAATAGACGACACCCGCTTCATGCGCTCCTGGCGTGGCGCCGCTCGGGACGATTTGCGAGGCGATCGCGTCGACGTCACGGGCCTGCGCGGGCGTGAGTAGCAGGAACTTGCTGCGATCCGCCGTGTCGGTCGCCATCTGATGGGCGTGCTCGGCCGCGGCGACGACCTGGGGCCAGGCGGCCGCGAGCCAGGCGAGACCCAACGTGCCACCGGAGGCCTGCAGAAACTTCCTGCGTGGGGCATCTGTTGAGTCCACGTGCGTTCTCCCTGCGAGCGTTGTTGTGGACTGAGTATGCTATGTCTGCCGCGGCCATGCGCTTTTTTGCGTTGCGGCGTGCCGGCGCCAACCCGACAGGAGGTTCCATGAAGACATCCGCCCGCAGACTGCTAGCGTCGACGGTTACGTGTGCAGTGCTTGTTCTACCACTCGCTGCTGCAGCCGCCGATGCGATCGTGCGCCGGCCGCTGGCCGATTTTCCGATCGCGAGCAGCGTTGCCGTGCCTGGCACTGCGCGAATCGTTTTCGTCAGTGGCACGCTCGCGGACGTCGTGAAGCCGGACGCACCGGCCGGCAGCACCGAGCGCCTCGGCGACACTGAAACCCAGTCGGCCAGCGTGCTCGCCAAGATCGAAAAGGAACTCGCAGCGTCGGGTCTGACGCTGGCCGATGTCGTGAAGATGAACGTCTTCATGGTAGGCGACCCGGCGAAGGGCGGTGGCATGGATTTCGGCGGCCTGATGAAGTCTTACTCGCGTTACTTCGGGGAAGCGAGCAAGGGCAACCTGCCGGCGCGGACCACCGTGCAGGTGGCGGCACTGCCCTTGCCGGGCGCGCTGGTCGAAATCGAAGTCGTCGCGGCGCGCTGAACGCCGGCGCTTCCGGCATGCCTGTCGACCCTGCCTTCGCCGAGTTGCTCGCCGACAAGCGCAGCGAATTGCGTGCGCCACCGTCACACGTTTCGGTCGACGATATGCGGGCCGGAAACAAGGCGTACCTGGTCACTGCGCCGAAAGCGCCGATCCGCGGGGTCGAGGACCGTGTGTTGCCGGGTCCAGCGGGCCCGCTGAACGTGCGCATCTACCGGCCCACGAGCCAGGCCCGTCTGCCGGCCATCGTGTTCTGCCATGGCGGCGGTTTCGTGCTCGGCGATCTCGACACGCACGATTCGATCTGCCATCGGCTTGCGTCCAGCAGTGAGTGCGCGGTTGTCGCCGTCGAGTATCGGCGCGCGCCGGAAGCGCGCTTTCCCGGCGCCCTCGACGACTGCACCGCGGCGCTGCACTGGATTGCGGGCAACGCTGCGGATCTGGGCCTCGCTGGCGCAGGCTTCGCACTCTGCGGCGATAGCGCTGGCGGCAATCTCGCCGCGGCAACGGCTTTGCGCGCAAGGCGCGACGGGCCCTGCGTCCGTCACGTCGCATTGCTGTATCCCATGCTGGATCCGGCGTGCGATACCGAATCGATGCATGTCTACGGGCGCGGGCACCTGCTCGCCCGCAGCGGGGTGCAATGGTCCTGGAGTCAATACCTGGGCGCACCGGACGATGCGGTCGACCCGCGCGTGGCTTTGCTGCTGGCGGACCTTGCGGGGCTGCCGACGACCAGCGTCGTGACGGCCGAGTGCGATCCACTGCGTGATGAAGGCGAGGCGTTCGCCGCGAGATTGCGGGCCGCAGGCGTCGAAGTCATTGCCCGTCGTTACGCGGGCATGGTGCACGGCTTTGCAGGATTGCCACAGATCACGCCGGTGGCAACGCAGGCGATCGACGACATCGCGGGTGATATTCGAAGATCGTTCGCGTAGTCCGTCCGCTCGACGCTTGTCCGATCCGGTGGCATTCTTCCGCCTCACGCAGCACCCACGCGAGGAGGATCGTCATGGCAGAGAACGCAGTTCGCTGGTTCGAGATCTACGTGCAGGACATGGCCCGTGCGCGACGCTTCTACGAGACAGTCCTTGGGGTGAAGCTCGAGCAGCTCGGTCCTGTCGACCAGGATCTCGAGATGTGGGCGTTCCAGATGTCACCCGACGGGCCCGGCGCCGGCGGGGCGCTCGTCCGCGCGCCCGGCATGCCCTCGACGCCCGGCGGCACGATGGTTTACTTCGGGTGCGAGGACTGCGCCGTCGAAGGCGGCCGCGTGGAGGCCACGGGCGGCAGGATACAGCGGGCAAAGTTGTCGATCGGCGAGTACGGCCACATCGTCCTGGCCGTCGACACCGAGGGCAACCTGATCGGGCTGCACTCGATGAAATGATGCCGGCTCCCGCTGCAGCAGGAGCGGGCCGACGCTATTCGATCGCCTGCACCTGGAACTGTTCGAGCTTGGCGTCCGGCAGTTCGTAGGTCCAGACGCGCAGTTTTCGATCGGGATAGACGGCGTGGTATGAGCGACCCGTCATGCCGCCTCGCTGCCACGTGCGGACATGCTTGAATTCCTTGGGCGTGCCGAGCGGGCCGAGGCTTGCCTGGAAGTCGGCCAGGGCCTGTGACGAAAAGTAACCGTTCGCGTTCGATGTGAACAGGGCGCGGTCGATGCGGCCGGCAGCCAGGCCTTCGAAGATCGCCTTTGCCTGCGCTGTCCGTGCCGCGTCCGTCGGGTCGACGTGTTCGAAGACGATGTCCGCGATCTTCCCCGCAAGCTGGTCGGGCGCGTGCGATGCCATGAGGTTGGTCAACACCACGATGGCGATGCGATCATCGGGATAAACGACATTCAGGGCCGTGAACCCGGCGACTTCGCCGCCGTGTTCCAGTTTGCGCCGCTGGCGATCGATCGAAACGTCGAGTCCCAGCGCGTAGTCGGTGCCCGCGCCATTGCGCAGCAATACTTCGGTCTCGAGCGCGCGGTAGGAGTTGGCGCTCAACACGGTACGATCGATCAACGAAATGTCCCAGCGAGCCAGGTCTTCGGCGGTCATCGCGAGACCGCCCGCTCCGAACAACCAGCCCGGGCCGCTGTACCCGGACGGACGCGCGGGCCCCAGCGCATACGATTCGTAGCCAGGTACCGTGCCGTGGGCCAGCGGCTCATTGTCGAAGTCGCGGACCGACTCGATCCCGAGCGGTTCGAAGATGCGGCGCTCGAGGAACCGGTACAGCGGCTCGCCGCTGACCTTCTCGACGATGAGTCCCGCGAGCACATAGCCCGTGTTGCTGTACTGCCAGCGCGTACCGGGTTCGTAATCGAGCGGCTGGCGGGCCCAGCGGTCGAGAATCGCCGCGGTCTGCGTCGGCTGCCGCATTTCCGCAAACGTGTAGTCCTGCGGCCAGTAGTCCTGGTAGCCCGAGGTGTGGGTCAGCAGTTGGCGGATCGTGATCTCGCTCGCGCGGGTCAGCCGTGGAAAATACTTCGCTACCTTGTCGTCGAGCGAGAGCTTGCCCTGCTGTTGCAGCAGGAGCACCGCAGATGCCGTGAACTGCTTCGAAATCGAGCCGATCGCATAGCGCATCGCCGGGCGGGCACGCAGGACTTTCGGTTCCATCTCGGCATTGCCATATGCCTGCGCGTAGACGACGTGGCCGTCTTTCACCACCGCGATCGAGGCGCTCGGCGCGCCCGTCTGCTCGAGCACTTCCGCGGCCGCCGCGTCGATGCGCCGGGCCGTGGCGGGTTCCAGCGACGGTGGGTCCGGCTTCCTCGCGAGCGCGCTCTGTGCCGCGCACAGGAGGCTGACCGAGACGATGAAGCAACGAAGGGTACTCAGCATGGCGTGTCTCACGCGGTGAACTGTTGCACGGCCAGTTGCGTCAGTGCATCGGGGGTTTCGAGCAGCGAATCGATCGGATTGGCCATGGGGTGATCCTACCGCACGGGTTTCGATTCAACCGCTTCGACCGGCGCCCCGGCTTTCTTCCACGCACCGAATCCGCCGTGGAGGTGGGCCACGGGCGTAAGCCCCATGTCCTGGGCGGTCTTCGCGGCAAGTGCGGAACGCCAGCCTCCCGCGCAGAAGAAGACGAATCGGTTGCCCGAGGCGAAAAAGTCCTTGTGGTACGGGCTTGCCGGATCGATCCAGAACTCGAGCATGCCGCGCGTGACATTCACCGCCCCGGGCATGCCGCCTTCGCGCCACAGTTCGCGCGGGTCGCGCAAGTCGATGAACGTGACGTCAGGCTGGCCGAGCAGGGCGCGAGCCTCGTCGACGCTCAGCGTCTCGATTTCGGCCAACGCCTCGTCCACCAGTTGCTTCACGCTTTTCTTGAGTGTCAGCGGCACGGTCATCTCCTCGAAAGCCACGGGCGGGACGCGTCCACGTTTCAGAATCCGCAGCGTTGGAGTGCGTTCGCAAGGCGCGCTCTCGTGACTTCAGACTTCATGGGGAACGAGCGGAAGAAGTCTTCGCGCGTGAGCACGGGGTTGCGTTCACGAACGTTGGCAGCCCAGTGCGCGGCCTTCACGTCGTCGCCGATCATGGCCTGCGTGGCGGAGGCGATCATCGCGATCAGCACGTGGGCACCCGGCGAGCGTGCGGCCCGTTCGGCCCATTCGGCAGCGGCGAGGTCTTCGCCAACGACCATGTGGGTGAAGGCGCGCGTGCCGAGCATCGCGTAATAGAGCGGATCAAGCGGGCTCAGCCGCATCGACAGGTCGACGTGTGCACGGCCCTGCAGGCCACGACCCGCGAGCGTCTCGGTCCAGGCCTTCGCATAGATGCCCTGCGCGTAGTTCGGGCTGATCGTGGTGGCGCGCTCGAGCCAGGCCAGTCCGCCTTCGAGGTCGCCCGAGAGCCAGAAGGTGCGGCCCATGGTGAAGTTCACGAACGGATCGAGCGGGTCGAGTTCCAGGCCGCGCTGCGCGAAGCGACGGGCGAGGTCGGATTCGCCAGCAATGTCGTCCGTGTGCCGCATGAACGCCGTTTGAAAGTGCATGAACGACAGCCCGGCGTGTGCGCGTGCAAACCCCGGATCCTGCGCGATGGCCTGCTGGAACAGCGCGGTGGCCGCGGCATTGTCCGTGCGGTTGAAGCGGTACATGTGCTGCAGCCCGAGGTGGTAAGCCGACCACGCATCGAGATTCTCGGTCACCGTCAGGCGAGCGAGGTTCGCTTCGTGCAGCGGGATCTGCAGCTCGAGCGCCGTCAGGATCCGCGAGCGGATGTCCTCGCGGATCGCGTGCACGTCGTCGACCGGGCCGGCGAAGCGGTCCGCCCAGACGACGCCGCCGCTGCGCGTATCGACGAGTTCGACGG
>JBAVIQ010000207.1:0-7371 GCA_049687035.1 Steroidobacteraceae bacterium | reverse complement strand
ATCGGGTACGCGCAGATGACCTGCGGACGGCAGAGCGCGATGGCTTCCGCTACCGCGGCCGAACCTTCAACCTGCTTCAGCACCGGCGGCCTCCTTCTTCATCTCGCGCTGCACGAACTCATAGGCTTCCGTGGCCGCGGCGACGTTGCCGGCTGCGACCTTGGGCGGGAACTTTTCGCCGATCGCGGCGGCGACCGACTCGAGCGAGACGCGACCCGTCAGCGCAGCAAAGCCGCCCAGCAGCGAAGCGTTCGGGAGCGGGCGTCCGACGTGGCGCATGGCGATCTCGGTCGCGGGCACCGTGCAGAGGTGTGCCGCGGTGAACTTCTGCGCGAATTCGGCGAGACCGAGATCCTCGAACGTCCGCGCGGTATTGATCAATATGTAGCCACCGGGCTGGAGGCCGCCGAAGACGTCGACCTGGTGGAGCAGGGTGGGGTCCTGGATGATCAGCGCGTCGGGGGCAAGGATGGGCTCGCGCAGCCGGATCGGGCGGTCGTCGATGCGACAGAAGGCGACCACTGGCGCGCCGGTCCGTTCCGAGCCGAAGCTCGGGAAGGCCTGTGAGTGCCGGTCCTCGCGGAACGCTGCCACCGAAAGCAGTTCGGCCGCTGTCACCACGCCCTGGCCACCCCGGCCGTGAATCCTGATCTGGAACATGTTCCTCCTCGCCCGTTCCGGGCCCGGGGACGACCTTGCCTCGGAACCGCGGGCTTGGGCATCGTGTATGTCACGGATAGGGTAGTCGCCACCGCGCGAACTTGCGAAACTGCGCCGCCACATCGGGCGAGCCGGCGGCATCCGGTCCGCCCATTCCCTGACCCGCTTTCGGAAGATCCCATGACAATACCGTCCCGGTTCGCGCTGCTTGTCTCCTCCCTGCTCATGGCCGGCTGGGCTGTCACGCCCATGGGCACGCTGGCCGCCGCTGCGCCGGCTACCGTGGACCGCGCGCCGGCCGAGTCGAAGAAGCTCAATGCGATCTTCGACGAGTACTTCGAGGAATACCTGCAGCAGAATCCGATCCTGGCGACCTCGATCGGCGATCCGCGCTACAACGATCGCTTCGTCGTCGGCATCAGCCCGGCCGCCATTGCCGCCGAGCAAAAGCTGCAGCGCGACTACCTCGTCCGCGTGCAGACCGTGGATCGCGCCGCACTGCCGGCCGCCGACCAGTTGTCGTACGACGTATTCAAGAGCGGGCGCGAGCGCGAGATCGAGGGTTTCAGGTTCCCGGACGAGTTGATCCCGCTCAACCAGTTCTATTCGACGCCCAACAGCTTCGCGCAGCTCGGGTCCGGCAACGGTATGCAGCCGTTCAAGACGGTGCAGGACTACGACAATTTCCTCAAGCGCCTCGACGGCTTCGTCGCCTGGACCGACCAGGCTGTCGTCAACATGAAGGAAGGCGTGAAGCGCGGCTACACGCTGCCGAAGGTGCTCGCCGAGCGCACGCTGCCGCAGCTCGAAGCGCACATCGTCGCCAGGCCAGAGGACTCGCTGTACTGGGGCCCGATCGCGAAGATGCCGGCGGACTTTTCCGCTGCTGACCGCGAGCGCCTGACCAGGGCCTATCGCGCAGCCATCGAAACCAAGGTCGTCCCCTCGTACCGCAAGCTGCGCGATTACATGCGCGACGAATACCTGCCGAAGACGCGCCTCAGCGACGGCATGGACGGCCTGCCGAACGGCAAGGCCTGGTATGCCTACAACGTCAAGCGCATCACCACGACGGACTACACGCCGGAGCAGATCCACCAGATCGGCCTCGACGAAGTGAAGCGCATCCACGGCGAGATGGAAGGCGTGATGAAGCAGGTCGGCTTCAAGGGCACGCGCGATGAGTTCTTCAAGCACCTCAACACCGACCCGCAGTACTTCTTCGACCGGCGCGAAGACCTGATCGCCGGCTACGAGGCGATCCGCAAGCGTGTAAATCCGCAATTGCCGAAGCTGTTCGAGATCCAGCCGAAGGCCGATTACGAGGTGCGCGCCGTCGAGCCGTTCCGCGAGAAGAGCGCCGCAGGCGGGCAGTACCAGGCTGCCAACGAGGACGGCTCGCGTCCGGGCATCTTCTACGCCAATGCGTACGACCTGCGCGCGCGCCCGAAGTGGGCGATGGAAGCGCTGTCGCTGCACGAAGCGAACCCGGGCCACCACTTCCAGATCTCGATCCAGCGCGAACAGCAGGGCCTGCCGAAGTTCCGCCGGTTCGGCGGCTACACCGCCTACAGCGAGGGCTGGGGCCTGTACGCCGAATCGCTGGGCCCTGACCTCGGCATGTACACCGATCCGTACCAGTACTTCGGCCGGCTCGAAGGCGAGCTGTGGCGCGCCATCCGCCTCGTCGTCGACACGGGCCTGCACTCGAAAGGCTGGACGCGTGAGCAGGTACTCGAATACATGGACGCGAACAGTTCCGCGGCCGAGGCGCGCCGCGTGTCCGAGACGGAGCGCTACATGGCGATTCCCGGCCAGGCGCTCGCGTACAAGATCGGCCAGCTCAAGCTCAGCGAGCTGCGCGCGCGAGCCGAAAAGGAACTTGGCTCCAGGTTCGACATCCGCAAGTTCCACACGGCCGTGCTCATCGACGGCGCGCTGCCGCTCGACGTGCTCGAAGCCAAGGTCGATCGCTGGATCGCCAGCCAGCGTTGAAACAGGAGAGCGATCCAGTGCGCAGCAATGTTGGAACCGTCCGTGACGATCGTGGAACCTCGTCGCGGGTCACGGCATGGAGTGCGGCTGTGATAGCGTTCGGGCTGGTTTTCGGTGCCATTGTGCAAGCGGCGCCGCCTGCAGTCCCCGGCGCCGACCAGATCGTGACACGCACGCTGCCGAACGGCATGAAGCTCGTGGTGTGGCCCGACCATGACATCCCGAACGTCGCGATGTACACGTGGTACCGCGTGGGCAGCCGCAACGAGCGGCCGGGCATCACGGGCATTTCGCACTTTTTCGAGCACATGATGTTCAACGGCACGAAGACCCGCCCGCCCGGCGAATTCGACCGCGTGATGGAAGGCAGCGGCGGCAGGAACAACGCCTACACCAGCTCCGACGTCACCGTGTACCAGAACTGGTTTCCGAACTCGGTCACCGGCCTGATCTTCGACCTCGAGTCGGACCGCATGCGCAATCTCGACTTCGACGCGAAGAAGGTCGAGAGCGAGCGCGGCGTCGTGTATTCCGAGCGGCGCTCGTCGGTCGACAACGATAACTTCGGCACGTTGATCGAGCAGATGCAGGCATCGGCCTACGTCGCGCACCCCTACCAGATTCCGGTCATCGGCTGGCCTTCCGACATCGAGGGCTGGAAGGTCACGGACCTGCAGGATTACTACCGCCAGTACTACGCGCCGAACAATGCAGTGATGTTCATCGTGGGCGACGTCGAGCCGGAGGCGGCTTTCAAGCTGGCGGACCAGTATCTCGCCAGCATCACCGCACAGCCTGCGCCACCCGCCGTCACGACGAAGGAACCGCCGCAGCTCGGTGAGCGCCGCCTCCGGATCGAGCGCGATGCCCAGACGCCGTTGATTGCAATGGCGTGGCACACGGCCGCCGCCGCTGATCGCGAAGCGAGGGTGATGGAAGTGCTGCTGTCGATTCTTGGTGACGGCGATTCGTCGCGGCTATACCAGCGGCTCGTCGAGAAAGAGCAGGCCGCAGTCGATGTCGGCACGCAGTTTGACGGCGGTTTCGATCCCGGCCTGGCGTGGGTCTATGCGGTCGTGCCGCCGGGCGGCGACGTGAGCCGCACCGAAAAGCTCATCGACGAAGAGATCGCGCGGCTCGCGCAGGACGGCCCGACACCCGTCGAAATCACCAAGGCCCGCAACCAGGCGTTGGTCGGCTTCTGGCACGGGCTAGAAACCATCAGCGGCAAGGCGCAGGCGCTCGGGCAGTACGAAGTGTTCCATGGCGATTACCGCAAGCTCTTCAGCGCCCCGGCCGAGTACGAGAGCATCACCGCCGAGGACGTGAGGACCGCGGCCGCCACGGTGCTGCCTCAGGAAAACCGCACGGTTGGCGTGCTCGAGCCCAAGGCCGAGCCGAAGGCGCCGGCCAAGGGAGGTGCGAAGTGAATCGTCTGTCCGCCATGCGCACGCTCCTGTGTTCCATGGTCCTGCTGCCGGTCGCTGCTGCGCTTGCTGCCGGTGAAGTGAAGCTGCCCGCGTACAAGTCCTCGACGCTGCCCAACGGTGCCGTCGTTGCCCTCGTCGAGAAGCGCGACACGCCGCTGGTCGCGATGAACGTCACCGTCCGCGGCGGCGGGCTCGGTGACCCGGCGGACAAAGACGGCACTGCGTCGCTCTACACCGATCTGATCCAGAAAGGCGCGGGCAACCGCACTGCCGCACAGTTTGCCGAGGCTATCGAGAACGTCGGCGGCTCGCTGTCGGCTGGCGCAGGCACCGAAAGCGTCGGCGTCAACGCCAGCTTCATGTCGCGCGACGTGGACCTGATGCTCGAACTGATGGCTGACGCCCTGCAGCGCCCGAAGCTCGACCCCGCCGAGTTCGAGAAGGCGCGGCGGCTTGCCGTGCAGTCGATCGTGGCGGCCAAGGATTCCGATCCGCGTGCCCTGATGAGCAGCTACGGCGATGCGTGGCTGTTCCGTGGCCATCCGTACGGGCGCTCAGTGGGTGGCAGCGAGGCCTCGCTGGCAGCAGTCAAGCTCGACGACATCAAGCGGTACTACGCAGATCAGGTCGGCGGTGACCGCCTGATCATCACCTTGGTCGGCGACTTCGACGCTGCGACGATGCTGCAGAAGCTCGAGCGTTCGTTCGGCACGTGGCGCAAGGCCGGCGCAGCCTTGCCGATCGTGCCGATGCCGGCCAGAGTGACCGGCCGACCGGTGCTCCTGGTCGACAAGCCCGGAGCGACGCAGACTTACTTCTGGCTCGGCAACGTCGGCGCCTCGCGCACGGATCCGGCGCGTACCGCGCAGTCGGTGGTCAACACGGTCTTTGGCGGGCGCTTCACGTCGATGCTGAACACCGAACTGCGTATCAAAAGCGGGCTGACCTACGGCGCCAGCGCGTCGTTCAACCGCCCCACGCAGCCGGGCTCGTTTCACATCGCGTCCTACACCGAGACGAGCAAGACGACGCAGGCGATCGACATGACGCTCGACACGCTGGCGCGTCTGCACAAGGATGGACTGGACGCCGACCAGCTGAAATCGTCGCAGAGCTACATGCTCGGCCAGTTTCCGCCGTCGATCGAGACCAATGGGCAGATCGCGGCACGACTCGCCGACATGTCGTTCTACGGACTGGGTCCCGAGGACGTAAATGAATTCGCGCAACGCGTGACGAGGGTCGATGCAGCCACCGTTCGCAGCACGATCGAGCAAGCGTTCCCGCAGCCAGACAACCTGGCGATCGTGCTGATCGGCGACGCGGCGAAGATCCGCGATGCGGTGCATAGGTACGGCCCGGTGACGGAGATGAAGATCACCGACCCGCGCTATACCCCGGCGACGAAATGACGAATCTCACTGCGCTGATTGCGGGTGCGTCCGGTCTCGTCGGCGGCGAGTGCCTGAAGCGTCTGCTTGCATCCGACACGTATTCGACGGTCACGGTCGTTACGCGTCGTTCGCTTGGTGCTGCCGCAAAGCATGCGAAAATACGCGAGGTCATCGTCGATTTCGCGCACCTCGACCGCGTTCGTGCCGATCTTCGCGCCGACCACGTGTTCTGCGCGCTTGGCACCACGATTCGCAAAGCTGGATCGCAGGCGAAATTCCGCCAGGTGGATCTCGAGTATCCGCGACACTTAGCGGAGCTGGCGCTCGCGAACGGAGCGAAGCATTTCTCGCTCGTGAGTGCGCTCGGCGCCAGTTCGAAGTCCGGTGTGTTCTATTCCCGCGTGAAGGGAAAACTGGAAGACGCCCTGTGCGCGATGAAATGGCCGAGCCTTTGCCTGGTGCGACCGTCTGTCATCGTTGGTGACCGCCAGGAGTCGCGGCCGCTCGAACGCCTGAGCGAGATGCTGCTCAGGTTCGGACCGGCAACCTACCGGCCGGTCGAAGCCGGCAAGATTGCGGCGGCGATGATAGCCACCGCCCAGCGTGAGCCGCGCGGTGTCACCATCATCGAGTCCCGCGAAATCTCCCGGGCTGCCGGCTAGCCTTCAACGCGGGCCGAGCCTCACACCACCTTTGCTTACAGACACAGGGCTCTTGGCATCCGGAGTACAGTGACTGGTAGCATCAGCCCTGATAACGAAGCGAGAGCCGGCGCCTTGAAGATGTCCGAAACCATCACCGTGCGACGCATACAGTTTCCGTGGGCACAGCCCCTGCGGGCGTGGTGGAACCCGGCACGTCCTGAGTTCAGCCAGATCGTCAATTCCGCATCCCTCGCGATGCCGTTCCTTGAGCCCTATCTGATCGCCACCATGAAAAAGGCGCGGCTTGAGATCACGGATGCCGCATTCGCCGCAGATGTGGATGGGTATATCGGCCAGGAGTCCGCGCACTTCCGTCAGCATCAGCAGTTCAACCGGCGACTCGCCGCACTCGGCTATCGATGCATTCCGGCCCTCGAAGCCAGGTTGAAGGCAGATTACCAGCGGTTCGCAGAGCAGCGCAGTTTCCGCTTCAACCTCGCCTATGCCGAAGGGTTTGAGGCCATGGCCCTCACGATCGGTCACATGCTCGTGGAAGAACGCAAGGCCCTCTTTGGTGGTGCAGACCCGGCCGTGTCTTCGCTGGCGCTCTGGCACTTCGTCGAGGAAATCGAACACAAGACCGTGACCTACGATGTCCTTGCGGCATTCGGCGGAAACTACCTGTGGCGCATCTGGGGTCTGCTGTTCGCCACCGTGCACATCATGGCCCGTACGCGACAGGGCTATAAGGCACTCCTGGTGGAAGACGGGCTGTGGTACCGGCCATCCTCGCGGCTCGCGGTTTATGGCGTGCTGCTGCGCATCTTTCGTCGCCTGCTGCCGCGCCTGCTGCGCGTCCTGCGGCCCGGTTACGATCCGCGTGAGGTGCCGGATCCGGAATGGGCAATCCGCTGGCGGCAGTTGCATGACGGTGGTGAGACCGGACTTGGCCAGCTCGACACCCGGCAACTCGACGCTCCCACGCCGAAGGTCATGGCCGCATGAGCGGCAACTTCATCACCATGCCAGAGCGCGCGCGGGCGCTGCTGATTCTCAATGGCCTGCTGCTGTTCTGTTTCGCGGTATTTGTCGGGTGGCAGTGGTTCTTTGCGCTGCTTGGCCGCATCGAACTCTGGCCGCTGATTCCATCGATCGATGTGAAACTGCCCGACGATCATCGCGCGTGGCGTATGGTGCACATGGAATCGATCACCCAGGGCCTGATGCTGATGGCACTGGGTCTTGGCG
>JBAVIQ010000206.1:0-14976 GCA_049687035.1 Steroidobacteraceae bacterium | reverse complement strand
TAGCTCATCACGAACAGCGCGGCATCGATCGATGCCGGCGCCAGCTGCAAGTCGCCCGGTTCGGCCGTGATCTGCTGCACGTTGCCGAGCCGCCCGCCGGCATAGCGCTGAGCGATGCCCTTCTCCGCGAACTTTGCATACGGCGGGTTGTTATATGCGATCACCTGGCCCTTCACGCCGACCGCACGGGCGAGGAGTTCGGTGTAGTACCCGCTGGCCGAGAACATGTCGGCCACCCGCATGCCGGGCGCGACACCCAGGAAGGCAAGCACTTCAGCCGGCTTGGCGACGGCGTCCCGTTCGAGATCGGCCTTGGGCCGATCGGGGCTGGCAATGGCTGCGGCGACCGCGGCACCGCTGGCAATGGCTGCGTCCACCGGATCGGCCGCTTGTGCTACCGGCCATGAAAATGCCGCGCAGAGCACCAGGACTCGAAGTGCGTTCATGGTCGTGCCCCATCCTTGCCAGTTGTTCGAAGCACGCGATGCTAGCCCCGCAACGGCGGCGTGTCATGACTTGTGGCAGGTGTTTGCGTCGAATCGATGATGTTGTGCGGTGAGCGGACGCCGATGCGGCAACCGCAAGGCGCTGTCACCAGGTGTCGTCTCTGCCGCGTCTGACCAGCCAGGAGGGCACGTCCAAGTCACGGCAAGCGCGCGGCCGCCGTGACCTGACGCATGGCTGAGGTTACTTGGCAGGAAGAGCGGAGCGCTTGGCTTCGATGACCTTGCGCGCGTCCTTCATCGCGCCGTCCACCGCGTCCTTGACACACCCTTCCTGGCTCGAGCCCTCGGCGGGAATACCGATCTTGATCTGCTCGCAAGTCGCCTTGGCAGTCTCTTTGATACGATTTTCGAGTTGCAACGCCCCGTATTCGGACGTCAGGTCGAGGTCGGCGTAGCTGACGCGACTCTGGATCGTGACTTCCCGGATAGGGACGCCATATGCCGACTGGCCTACAGTGGTTGAGCGGGCGGCCTCGACGGTGACAACCTCCATGGGTTGCGCGATGGCGGCTCCGGCTACGATTGCCAAGACTCCTGCCAGAGGAATGAAGTTTATCGTGCGCATCGTGAGAACCCCTTGTCGTGGCGCTTTTTGGCTGCTTGACCTTTGGACACTCTAGGTCGCTGTTGATCAGGACAACAGTCGTACTCTGTGCAGGCCGGACAGATCGGTATCAATTTACCCTGACTTGACTTGCGGATATTGCGCACGGCCAAAGCCGCCGAAACGGCACTGACAAGCAGTTCTCTCTGACTCCCTGGCAACCCCGGTCCCCGCGTCGTACGGGCGATCTCTTCCGCGCCATCAAGGGAGTTCAATGGCCGCCTTTATCGGTAGCGCTTTACCGCAGCACGACACGACCGTTCGGGCAATCGATCGCAGCAAGCAACGCAGGTCCAGGTCCGTCCTGGACCGTCAACTGGAGATCGAGCGTGCGCAGCATGCCGCGCACGCGTGCGGCCTCGGGATGCTCCGCCTGCAGGCTCACCAGCGTCGCTCCCTTGGGAGCCAGCAGTGCAGGATGCAGCGACTGTCCCCAGTCGATGAAGAAAGGCACGACACCGTCCGCGAGCACACGGCGCGGGTCGGTCAACGTCCATCGCAAGACCCCGCCGTCCGGTCGCTGCCGCTCGCCGGAGAGAACGTCTCCCAGCACGACGCCCTTCGCTGCAGCGGCGTCGCGAAGCTGCTCGAGCCTGGTGCCATTCGCCACCCACGTCAGCAGGCGCGACGAGCCCAGGGATTCCAGTCCGAACAGGCGTCCGGCGGGTCTCGTCGAGGCATCGGGGTCCGGCGCGAGGATTTCCAGGTAACACCTGGGGCCCAGCCCAACCAGCGCATTGCACGTGCCCCAGGCCGCGTGCCTCCCGCCGGAAACGGCGCGGATACCAAGCAGCGCCTCGATCTCTGCGATGCCGCGATCGAGATCGGCCGTCGCGTAGACGAGATGATCGACGCAGGAAAGCATGGCTGGCGATGTCACGGCACCCCCCATGTCACGACAGGACGCGATACAGCATCCGCGTCGCGACGATCAGCAGGAAGAGGCCGAAGGCCGCGGACAGCTTCCGCCGATCGAGCGAGTGCGCGAGCTTTGCGCCGAACGGCGCGACCAGCCAGGAGATGGGCGCAACCAGCGCGAAGCCGATCAGGCTGACGTAGCCGATCGTCAGCGGCGGCAGCGCGGCCGCCTCGCCGGGATGGGCCAGCAGGTAACCGGCCGTCGCAGGAAGCGCGATCCACAAGCCAAGCAGCGCTGCGGTGCCCACCGCCTTGTGTACCGGTTCGCCGCACAGCGTCATGGTGGGCACGCTCAACGTGCCGCCGCCGATCCCCATCATCGCGGAGATCGCTCCGATGAGCGCCGGGATCAGCGCTCCAATGACGCCGCCCGGCAACGACTGGCGCAGCACCACGCGATCGAGCGGCAGCAGCATCTTGAGCGCGGACAACAACGCCACCGTACCGAAGACTGCGGCGAGCACAGTGCCTTTCACGTGCGACGCGGCGAGCGAGCCCGCGAGCGCACCGACGACGATCGGTACGGCCCAGCGTTGCACGACCGCGAAGTCGACGGCATTGCGGCTCGCATGGGCACGCGAGGACGAAATGGCCGTGGGCACGATGGTCGCCATGGACGTGGCAACTGCAACGTGGAGCGAGACGGCGTTATCCACGCCCGCAGCGCCGAGGGCCAGGTCGAGCGCCGGCACCAGCACGATGCCTCCGCCCACGCCAAGCAGCCCCGCGATCAGCCCGCCCGCGGCGCCGGCAGCGACCAACGCTGCAATCACCGGCAGCCAGGTTGCGTACGCTTCCATTGCACTCGATTCATCGTGGAAAACCACAGCGATTCTAGGGACTGCGGGCGAGCAGCACTACGGCGCAAACGTGGCGCGGTATAGTGACCAGCCAACTATACATGTCCGCCACGAACGACCGGCGGACGCGGGGACGGGGATACAGCCATGAGCGAAACCAGCGGCGGAGCGGTGCTTGCGCGCATGCTCCAGGCAGAGGGCGTCGAAAAAGTATTCGGCATCATCGACGGCACGTACTTCGGCTTCTACTCGAACCTGCACAAGCTCGGTATCGAAATCATCACGCCGCGGCACGAGTCCTGTGCCGCGCACATGGCCGGCGCCTATGCGCGACTGACCGGCAAGCTCGGTGTCTGCATGGCCAGCAACGGGCCCGGCGTGGCGAACCTGCTGCCCGGCCTCGTCGTCGAGAATGCGGAAGGCAATCGCGTGCTCGCGATCACGAGCTGCCGCCGCCCGCAGATCGTCTATCCGGACCGCGGCGGTGCCTACCAGGCATTCGACCAGGTCGGCGCGATCAAGCACTTCGCGAAGTGGAGCAACGCGGTCGTCTCGTTCGATCGCGTCGCCGAACTCGGCCGCACCGCAATCCGCAACTGCTGGGAAGGACGGCCGGGCGTCGTGCACCTCGACGTGCCCGAAACGATCATGAACGGCAAGGTGAAAGCGGACGTCGCCATCTGGCAGCCGCAGCAGTTCCGCAACACGCACGCGATCGTGCCGGCGCCGGACCAGGTTGCACAGGCCGCCGACATGCTGGCGGCCGCCGATTTGGCCGTCATCCATGCCGGCAGTGGCGTGATCCACGCCGCGGCCTACGACGAATTGCGACGCGTCGCCGAGGCGCTGCATGCACCCGTGACGACCAGCTGGGCCGGCCGCGGCGTGCTGCCCGAGACGAATCCGCTCGCCATCCCGATGGCGTTCATCAAGCTCAACAACCAGGTCCGCAACGACGCCGACCTCGTGCTGGTCGTGGGTTCGCGCCTCGGCGAAACCGACTGGTGGGGCAAGGCCCCGAACTGGCGGCACCCGTCCGAGCAGAAGATGATCCAGGTCGACATCGACGGTCACATCCTCGGCGCCAACAAGCCTGCGGCGCTCGCCGTGATCGCAGATGCCAAGCTGTTCCTGGCCGCGCTGGCCACCGAACTCGAGAGCCGCAAGGCCCGCGTGAACCTGGACTCGCGACGGCGCCAGGTCGCGAAGTACCACGAGACCATCCGCAGCGAGCGTGCGAAGCTCGACGAGAAGCTGCAGGACATGGCGGTACCCATGAATCCGGCGCACGTCGCGCACGTCTGCCAGCAGGTGTTCCCGGAAGGCACCACGCTCGTCGCCGACGGTGGCAACACGGCGGTGTGGGCGATGTTCTTCCACGAGATGCGCGTACCGAACACGCTGCTCTCGACGTTCAAGTTCGGCATGCTTGGCGCTGGCGTGGCGCAGGCCACTGGTGCGGCCGTGGCGCGGCCGGACAAGCCTGTCTGCTGCATCATCGGTGACGGCGCGATGGGGTTCCATCCGCAGGAGATCGAGACCGCGGTGCGCAATGGCCTGCAGGTGATCTTCCTCGTGCTCTGCGACAAGCAGTGGGGCATGGTGAAAATGAACCAGCAGTTCGCGCTCAAGCCGATCAAGACCCTGATCAAGAAGTCGCTCGGGCCTGACGAGACGATCAAGGCCGACCTCGGCGAGATTTGCTTCGACAAGCTGGCCGTGTCGATGGGGGCGCACGGCGAACGCGTGGCTGACCCGCGCGAGCTGCGACCTGCGCTCGAACGCGCGTTGGCGACCGGCGGCCCGGCCGTGATTCATGTGGACGTCGACCCGGTCAAGCACATGTGGGCACCGGGACTCATGTACTTCAAGGACATGCACCTCGAGCCCAAGGGCAAATGAACGAACTCGATGCGGTCCGGCTGCACTTCAGCCCGGAATCGCTGGTCGCGCTCGACGTCATCCTGGCGTTCGTGCTGTTCGGCGTCGCGCTCGACATGCGCGTGGCGGACTTCAAGGGAATCCTGACTTCGCCGCGCGGTACGCTGATCGGCCTGTTCGCTCACTCGGTGCTGCTGCCCGCCGTTGCGTTCGCGCTCACGATGATCCTGAAGCCCGCGCCGAGCATCGCGCTCGGCATGATCCTCGTGGCGTCGTGCCCGAGCGGCAACATCTCGAACTTCCTCGTCAACTACGGTCACGGCAACACAGCGCTGTCCGTCACGATCGCCGCGTTCTCGATGCTCGGGTCGATCGTGTTCACGCCGTTCAACCTCTCGTTCTGGGGTGAGCTGAATCCCTACACGCGGCCGATCCTGCACGCGATCAGCCTGAGTCCGCTCGAGGTGTTCGGCACGATCGTCGTGCTGCTCGCGATCCCGACCGCGCTGGGCATGTTCACCGCGCACCATTGGCCCGCCTTCGCACAGCGCATCCGCGGCTCGTTCCGCGCGCTGTCGCTCGGGTTCTTCGCGCTGTTCGTGGTCGGCGCGCTGATCGTGAACTGGGACTTCTTCCTCAAGTACGTCGAACGCGTCGTGCTGTTCGTCTTCCTGCTGAACGCTTTCGCCCTGCTGACGGGTTACCTCACGGCGAAGGCGGCACGGCTGCCCGAGGCCGACCGGCGCGCGGTCGCGCTCGAGGTCGGCATTCAGAACTCGGGGTTCGGCCTGGTGCTGGTGTTCAACTTCTTCGGCGGACTGGGTGGCATGGCGATCGTCGCGGCGTGGTGGGGCATCTGGCACATCGTCGTGGGCACCTCGCTCGCCGCCTGGTGGCGCAGGCACCCGCCAACGCCGCTGCCTGCCAGGGCCGCCGCATGAGCAGCCGGTGCATTCTTGTCACGGGCAGTGCGGGCTACCTCGGCAGCACGCTGCTCAAGGCGCTCGCGCCGCACCTGCAGTCCGGCGAGCTCGACGCCCTCGTCGCCAGCGACGTGCGCGAGACGCCGGCGCACTCGCGGCTGCCGGGCGTCGAGTACATCATGCACGATGTGCGATCGCCGGGCCTCGCACCGCTGCTCACCGCCCGCTCCATCGACTCCGTCGTGCACCTCGCGGCGATCGTCACACCCGGCGCCAGGTCCAACCGCGAACTCGAGTACGCCGTAGACGTGCTCGGAACGCAGAACGTGCTCGAGGCGTGCGTGGCCGCAGGCGTTCGACAGATCATCGTCACCTCGAGCGGCGCGGCGTATGGCTACCACGCCGACAACCCCGAGTGGCTCGGCGAAAGCGACCCGGTTCGCGGCAACGAAGCCTTCGCGTACTCGCACCACAAGCGGCTGGTGGAGGAAATGCTGGCCGTGTACCGGCGCGAACATCCGGCACTCCGCCAGGTCGTCTTCCGCGTCGGCACGATCCTCGGCGAAACAACGCGCAACCAGATCACGGCAATGTTCGACAAGCCCCGGATCATCGCGCTGCGCGGCGCGCGCAGCCCGTTCGTCTTCATCTGGGACCAGGACGTGGTCGGCGCGATCGAACACGCGCTCCGCACGGACGCAGCCGGCATCTACAACGTTGCGGGCGACGGGGCACTCAGCATCCAGGAGATCGCCGGCCGCCTCGGCAAGAAATGCCTGACGTTGCCGCCATCCCTGCTGCGCGCGGTGCTCGCAACACTGCACCCGCTTGGACTCACCCGCTACGGGCCCGAACAGGTCGACTTCCTGCGTTACCGGCCCGTGCTCGACAACCGCCGGCTCAAGGAGGACCTTGGCTACACGCCGCGCAAGACGTCGAGGGAAGTCTTCGACTTCTACTGCCGCACGCACGGACTCGGCGGAGACAAGGCCTGATGCGCCGCTCGTTCGACGGCGCAACCGTAGTGGTGAGCGGCGCGGGTGGCGGGCTTGGCCGTGCGCTTGCGTTTCGCTTCGCTCGCGGCGGCGCACGCATCGTCGCGCTGGATCGCGACGCCGGCGCTGTCGAAGCGGTGATGAGCGAACTGGCGCAGGCCGGGTTCGAGGCGCTCGCTATTCCTTGCGACGTCACCGACGCCAATGCGTGCCAGGCCGCCATCGAGGCTACGGTTGGGCGCTTCGGCCGCATCGACGCGCTCGTCAACAATGCAGGGATTTCTCACCGTAGCGCTTTCGCAGCGACGGAGACAGCGGTCCTGCGTCGCGTCGTCGAAGTGAACCTGTTCGGCGCGATCAATCTCACGCGTCCTGCCCTGCCGGCGCTGCAACAAGCGCGCGGCCTGATCATCGCGGTCTCGAGCGTGGCCGGTTTCACGCCATTGATTGCACGCACGGGGTATGCGGCGAGCAAGCATGCGCTGCACGGATTCTTCGAGAGCCTGCGCACGGAACTCGCACCCGACGGCATCGACGTGATGCTGGTGTGCCCGTCGTTCATCGCGACCGGCATCGACAGGAACGCGCTCGGGCCGGACGGCGGTGCGGCAACGCATGCGCAGGTCGTCGTCGGACGACCGCTGCGGCCCGATGACGTCGCGGACCGTGTGTTCCGCGGCGCTGAACGCAGCCGCCGCCTGCTGTTGATTGGCCGCACGGCACGCACCGCATGGTGGCTGAGCCGGCTGGCGCCCTCGCTCTACGAACGCATCATGGCGCGGAAGCTGCAAGGCGAGATGACCCCTTGAATTCTCCGCACCCGCCTCCGCCCGGTCCGTCGCGGCCACGATAGCGGCGCTGTCGCTTGCCTGGGGGGGTGATCCTGGCCATCGCGAAGGCGGTATCCTTGCTCGTCCGCCATTGGCCGGGCATCCAGTCCGCAGGCAACACGGGAACGCGACATCATGAAGATCCAGGTCAAGCATTCGCTCAAGACAGACGTCGGTTCGGCCTTCAAGCTCTGCACCGAGCAGAAGAGCCAGGAGGCGATCTACGGCAAGCTCCCGGGGACCGACGTAAAGATCAAGCGCGAGGGCCGCGCGCCCAACGTCAAGCTGAAGATCGCGCGCAAGATGCCGGCCAATCCGCCGGCGGCGCTCAAGCGACTGGTGCCGTCGACCAATGAGGTGTCGCACACCGAGGACTGGGCGGCGGATGGCGACGGCTATGCAGCCGAGATCGTCGTCGAGATCAAGGGCGTCCCGGTGAAGATCGTGGGCACCAAGGCCCTGCAGCCCGAAAAGGGTGGCAGCTCGGTGCAGTGGGACTTCGACGTCACCAGCGGCATCCCGCTGCTCGGCGGTCTGATCGCGGCGTTTGCGGGTGATGAACTCAAGAAGAACCTCGCGGACGAGTTCAAGGTGCTCAAGGCGTCGGTCTAGCCCGGCAGCGGCAGGATTGCTGCGGCGCAGCTAGCTATAAGCGAAATGTAGCTTTGCGCGGAGCGCGCTACGCTAGCGCCATGCCGCGCATGTCGCCGATGGACCGGGCGTTCTTCCTGCTCGAAACCGAGCAGAGGCCGATGAATGTCGGCGTGCTCGTGGTATTGAAAGGCCGCAGGACGGCGCGGGGGCGCCCTGGGGACGATCTCGTCCGCCGGATGGTGCGCTGCCCTGTCGGCCCTCCATTCAATCATCGGCTGGCCGAAAACGTTCTCGCCGGCTGGCCGGTCCTCGTGGAAGACGGCAGCATCGACCCCGCGGAACAGGTGTTCCGCCACGACCTGCCCGACGGCAGCGACGTCCAGGCCTTATTCGACCGGATCTGCACGCTGCACGCGAAGCGTCTCGATCGCTGCCGCCCGCTGTGGGAAATGCACGTCTTCGACGGGCTCGCCGGTGGCCGCATTGGTCTTTACTTCAAGACGCACCACGGACTGATCGACGGCATCGGCTTCATCAACGTCATCCTGAACATCGTGACCCGCTCGCCCTCGAGCCGGCATCCGCAGGCCTTCTGGCGCGGCCTGCCGCAGGCCGCACAACCGGAAACCGGGACTGGAATGGGCGCCGGTGCTGTCGGGTTGCTGCAGGCCGGACTCCACGCGGGCCGCACCGCAGGCGACCTGGTCAAATTGATGTGGCACCTCGGCCGCCGCGACCTCGGGATCGGCAAGGGGATGGCCACGCCTTTCTTCGCGACGCCCGACGTGCTCAAAGCGCCTCCTTCGCCGAACCGTGTCCTGGCGCACTGCTCGCTGCCGCTCGAGCGAGTCCGTGCCGTCGCGAAGCGCGGCAACGCGAAGGTCAACGACGTGCTGCTGGCAGTGCTGGATATCGCTTTGAACCACTACCTCGAGGAGCATGGCCACCACGCCTCGCGGCCGCTGATCGCCGACATGCCCGTGGCGCTGCATGAAGGAGCTGGCACCGGCAACCGAATCACGATCCTGCAGGTGCCGATGGGCCGCCCCGGCGGCACACCCGCCGAACGTCTCGCGGACATCGTCACCGAGACGCGGCTCGTGAAGGAAGAAGTCAAGTCGATCGGTGCGGACGCGCTCTTCATGTACTCGATCTTCGAGCACGCCGTCGCCAGCACGATCGAATCGTTGAACCTCGGCGAACTGCCGATGCTGGCCAACGCCGTGATCTCGAACCCCGCCGGCCTCGAGGGCAAGGTCTATTTCAACGGCCTGCCCGTGGAGCTCGCGCTGCCGGTGTCCGTCGTCGCGCATCACCAGGTGCTGAACATCACGATCAGCAACTACGACGACGAACTGCACGTGACGTTCATCGCACTGCGGGAGGCAGTCCCCGACGTGCAGCGACTGGCCGACGCGACCATGCGTGCGCTGGTCGAACTGCAGCGCTCGCTCACGCAACGCCCGGCCACCGCTGGCAAGAAGAAGGCCCAGGGGGTCCGCAAGCGTGCCGCCACGAAGCGGCGCCAGGGCCCGGCAAGACCAGGAAAAGCTGCGACCGCGCCGCGCACCTTGCAATAGTCTTCGTCCCCTCTTCCAACACGACCACGGTCAGTGTGACTATTCGCGGATCGAATTCCGGCAGCCGGACGAACACCGCCTGACGGTGCCCTGATCCGGGTTTCAAGCAGACGACGAAGCGCAGGGGAACGGACTATGCATGGGCTGATGATGGACTCGCCGCTGCTGATCACCGAGATCATGCGGTTTGCCGATCGCAAC
Source organism: Steroidobacteraceae bacterium (assembly GCA_049687035.1). GTDB lineage: Bacteria > Pseudomonadota > Gammaproteobacteria > Steroidobacterales > Steroidobacteraceae > RPQJ01. The sequence continues at coordinate 5,144 of JBAVIQ010000206.1, read as the reverse complement.
TACGCCGACCGCGAAATCGTTTCGGTCACCTTCGACAATCCGCGTCACCGCACGACCTGGGGGCAGGTGTTCCTGCGCGCGCGCAAGCTCGCCAACGCGCTCAAGGCGGCGGGCGTGAAACCCGGCGACCGCATCGCCACGATCGCCTGGAACGACTATCGCCACCTCGAGCTCTACTACGCCGTCTCGTGCATGGGCGCGGTGCTGCACACGCTTAACCCGCGGCTGTTCCCCGAACAACTGGAGTACATCACCAATCACGCGGAGGACAAGCTGATCTTCATCGACCCGACGTTGCTGCCCGTGCTCGCGCCACTCGCCGGCAAGCTGCCGACGGTCGAGCAGGTCGTCGTCATGACGGATGCCGCGTCGATGCCGCCGGCGGCCGGCAAGTTGTCCGACTACGAATCCTTCATCGCCGGACAGCCGGACACGTTCGACTGGCCCGAACTCGACGAACGCACCGCGAGTTCGCTCTGCTACACGTCCGGCACGACCGGCAACCCCAAGGGCGTGCTCTACAGCCATCGCTCGACGGTGCTGCACGCGTACGGCGGTTCGCTGGTCGATTCGATGGGCCTGTCGAGCGGCGACACCGTGCTCGCGGTCGTGCCGATGTTCCACGCCAACGCCTGGGGCCTGCCGTACAACGTGCCGATGACCGGCGCCAGGCTCGTCTTTCCTGGCCCGAAGATGGGCGACGCCGCGACGCTGACCCAACTGCTGAACGACGAACGGGTGACTCTGGCGGCCGCGGTGCCGACGGTCTGGACGATGCTGCTGCACCACCTCGACCAGACCGGCACTCGGCTGCAGACACTCAAGCGCACCGTGATCGGCGGCTCGGCCGTGCCGCTGCAGATGATCAAGGATTTCCGTGACAAGCACGGCGTCACGGTCGTGCAGGGTTGGGGGATGACGGAAATGAGCCCCCTCGGCACCGTGAGCACGCTGCGCCCTGAGCAGGAGGCGCTGCCGCCAGAAGAACAGGCGCTGCTGCGCGCGAAGGCCGGCCACGGCATCTTCGGCGTGTCGATGAAGATCGTCGACGACGCAGGCAAGGAACTGCCTTGGGACGGCGTCAGCTCCGGCGAGCTGAAGGTGCGCGGCCCATGGGTCTGCAGCAGTTATTTCCGGATCGATGATTCACCGGCGCACTCGGAACCGGGCTGGTTCGCGACCGGCGACGTCGCGGTGATCCACCCTAACGGTTTCCTGCAGATCACCGACCGCGCCAAAGACGTGATCAAGTCCGGCGGCGAATGGATCAGTTCGGTGGACCTGGAGAATTGCGCGTGCGGCCACGCCGAGGTGCTGATGGCTGCTGCGATCGGTGTGCGTCACCCGAAATGGGACGAGCGGCCGATCCTGCTGGTGGTGCCGCGGCCCGGTTGCACGCCGGCGCCGGAATCGATCATCGCCCACCTCGCCCTGCACTTCGCCAAGTGGCAGTTGCCGGACGCGGTCGTATTCGTCGAGGCGCTGCCGATGACGGCGACAGGCAAGATCAACAAGCGGTCGTTGCGTGAGTCGTATGGCCAGACGCTGATGGACGCGCAGGCGTAAGTCATAGCGTCGCGGACTTGGATCGACGTGGGGAAGCAATCGCGCGCAATCGCAGGCGCGCAGTCACCGGGTCCCGGTTCGATCCGGGAGACACGCCATGAACCCAACCGTGGGGGCTCGCGCTCGCCGTCCATGGCTCGCGACGATCTCCCGGATCGAACGTGGACCCGGCGCCTGTCGCGCGTGCAGGCTGCAGTGACTTACTGAAGGATCGACCCGGAACGTGCGGTCCGACGGTATTACGCCTGCATGCGTCGCAGCAGCGTCTGGGCCTCGCCCAGCGACATGTTCTTCGGCACCGGGTAATCGCGCGCAGCCTCGACCATTGCGGCGCGTGCAACCGTCGGCACGTCGGCCGGCTTGAGCGCAGCGACCTTCTCGGGAATGCCGACGCCGCAATTGAGTTCACGCACGCGATCGATGAAGCGCTGCGCGAGCACATCGTCTGCGTCGCCTACGTTGCCGGCGCCGATCACCACGGCGAGCTTCGCCAGGCGCTCACGCGCCAGCGGCGAATCCTTGATGAAGTCGAGCACGTACGGCAGCGTGATCGCGTTGGCCAGCCCGTGGGGCACGCCATACATGCCGCCGAGCTTGTGCGAAAACGCGTGCACGTAACCGACGTACGCCTTGGTGAACGCGAGACCGGCGTAGAAGGACGCGAGCGCCATCGCCTCGCGTGCTGCCATGTCGTTACCGTCGTCGTATGCGCGCTGCAGGTTGCCGAAGATCATGCGCACGGCAGCGACGCAGTGCTGCTCGGTGTCCGCATGCGGCCAGCGGTTGCTGTACGCCTCGACCGCATGAGTGAGCGCATCCATGCCCGTCGCGGCCGTGATCGGCTGCGGCATGCCCTGCATCAGCAGCGGATCGAGCGCCGCGGCCATCGGCACGAGCTTCGGGTCGATCACGGCAGACTTCACGTGCTTGACTGGATCGGTCACCACCGCGGCCACCGTCACTTCGGATCCTGTGCCTGCCGTAGTCGGGATCGCGAATAACGGCAGCATCGGCTTGCCGACCTTCAGCATGCCGATGAGCTGCGCCGGCGACTTGCCCGAGACGACCATCGCGCCGATGACCTTGGCCGCGTCGATCACGGAGCCACCGCCGATGGCGAGGATCGCGTCGCTGCGATGAGCGCGGGCGGCTTCGTAGCCGGCCTGCAGCACGGGGTAAGTCGGATCCGGCGTAATGCCGTCGTGCACCGCGACGTCGATGCCTTGCGCGAGCAATACCTGGCGCAACGGCTCGACCAGCCCGAGCTTCACCAGCACGGCATCGGTGACGATCATCACGCGCCGGTAACCGAACTGGCCGATGCTCGCGCAGAGCCGCCGCGACGCATCCGCGCCCACGAACAGCGTCGGCCGCGGAATCGCGACGGCACGCGACACGGGCCAGTTGAGCGGCTTTAGCAGTCGGTACCCGAACAGGCGCAATGCAAAGAGCGACGACATGACAGCCTCATTCCCTTTAATGATGCACTGCATCATGAGACGAAGACAGCCGCCTGCCAAGTAGGAATGGTCCGGATGTCGGCCGAGTCGATCAGCCCGGCAGGGCATCAACCGCCTGCAGCGCCTGCTGGTACTGCTCCGCGCGTCGCTCGGCGAAGAAGTCGATCGTCAGCCCCAGCGCCGCGAGCAGCAGCAGGCCCACCGCGAATCCGTGCTGCGACGGTTTGCCCATCACGAACACGAAGAACAGCGCGAGCAGCGCCGCCACCGCGTAGCCGATCCGGTACTGTGCAAAGCTGTTGACCACCTGCTGGATGCGCGGGCCTTCCTCGGCGGCGAACTGCGACGGATTCGTACGCTGCTGTTCGATCAACTGCTGTGACTGTGCATCGCTGCGAAAGTAGACCGTGCCGCCTACGCTGAGACCGAGTCCGGCCATGATCAGCAGCGCCATCGCGAGGCCCCGCGCGAACGGCTCGCGCGCCACGAACCAGAGCACGAGCGCCGCCACGAGACTCGCGGCTCCCGCAACGAGAATCCAGGAAGCTTCGGTTTTCTCACCCGAAAAGTACCACCGCACGATCTGCTCGCAATCCATACCGGCTCTCCTGATCAGGGGACCGCATGTGGCGCGATGCGCCCGGACCACGGCATGGCCTGCTCGACCTGCGCGGCGATCCGGAACAGCGTCGCCTCGTCGCCGATGCGCGCGGTGAACAGCATGCCCATCGGCAGCCCGTCGTCGGTCCAGTGCAGCGGCAGCGACATCGAGGGCTGGCCCGTGACGTTCGCGATCATCGTGTACGGCGACGATTCGAACACCGGCTCGAAGGCTTCGATGATCTTGTCGCGCTGGCTCAGCAGCGCGGCGCCGGGCAGCGACGTCAGCAGCTTCATTCCGTGGCGTTGCATCGTGGTCAGCGTGTGCGCACCGATCGGCAGCGGCGGGACACCCACGGTGGGGGTAAGCAGCACGTCAAAACCCGCCGACCAGGCCAGCCACTGGCGCGAAAATGTCTGCATGGTCCAGAGCGCGGCCGCGACTTCACCGCCCGACTGCGCTTCGCCCATCTTCGCCAGCACCCAGGTGGCGAGTTCGACGTCGTCGCTGCGGGCCTCGCGCCCAACGAGGACGGGCGCCAATCGCATCGTGCCCGCCACGTCCGCCGCGATCAGCGCCGCGTAGCTCGCGACGAACGTTGCAGGCGGCAGCGGCAGCGTGACCTCGACGAGGTCGTGCCCGAGGGCTGCAAGCGCACGCGTCGTGGCTTCGAGTGCTTTGCGGTTTTCCGGATGCAGCGTCTTGCCGAGGCCTGGGTCGAACGAGAACGCGATGCGCAGCCGGCCAGGCTCCTGTCGTGTCTCGTCCAGGTAAGGGCGCGCGGGCGCAGGCAGCTTCATGAGCTGCTGCGGGTAATCGCCACACGTCGCGTCGAGCAGCGCGGCGCTGTCGCGAACCGTGCGCGAAACGGCGTGCTCGCCGATGAATCCCCACCAGACGTCGGGCGCGTTGGGTCCCGTCGGGTTGCGGCCGCGGCTCGGCTTCAGGCCGACGAGCCCGCAATTGGAAGCCGGCGTACGGATTGAACCGCCGCCGTCATTCGCATTTGCGAGGGGCACGATGCGCGCGGCGACAGCCGCCGCGGACCCTCCGCTTGAGCCGCTGGAGGTACGCTCCAGGTTCCATGGATTGCGGGTCGGCCCGAACAACTCGGGCTCGGTGACGTTCGAGACCCCCAGTTCGGGTGTGTTCGTCTTGCCGAAGATCACCAGGCCCGCCGCGCGGTAGCGGCGCGTCAGCTCCTCGTCGGCCACGGGCACGTAATTCTGGAACAGCCGTGAGCCGAACCGCATTGGCTCGCCCGCATACGCCGTCATGAGGTCCTTGAGCAGGAAGGGCACGCCACGGAACGGGCCATCCGGCAATCCAGCTGCGATGGTTTCGCGCGCGCGTCCTTCCATCAGGTGAATGACCGCGTTGATCTGCGGAGTCACCGCCGCGGTGCGGGACAGCGCCTCGTCGAGCAACTCCGTCGGACTCACCTGCCCCGAGCGCACGAGTTCGGCCAGGCCCAGGGCGTCGTAGCGACCGTATTCAGCGAATGCCACGTTTGATCT
>JBAVIQ010000205.1:0-3323 GCA_049687035.1 Steroidobacteraceae bacterium | reverse complement strand
CTGCTGGATCTCGACCAGCTGCTGCAGCCACTCGCGCGCGCGGTCGCCCTGCATGCCGCCTTCCGTGCCGCCGCCTTCCTTGTACTGCCAGTGAGCCGCGATGCCGGACTCCGCGACGCGGTGCATCTCCGCGGTGCGGATCTGCACCTCGATCGGAGCGCCGTTCGGGCCGAACAGCGTCGTGTGCAGCGACTGGTAGCCGTTGACGCGCGGGATCGCGATGTAGTCCTTGAAACGGCCGGGCATCGGCTTGAACACCGAGTGCACCACGCCGAGCGTGCGGTAGCAGGTGTCCGGCTTGTCCACCACGAGGCGAAACCCGTACACGTCGACGATCTCGGCGAGCGAGACCTTCTTGCGCCGCATCTTCTCGTAGATGCTGTGGACGTCCTTCTCGCGCCCTTCGATCTGCGCGGGGATCTGCGCCAGGTCGAGCGCTTCCTTGAGCGACGCGGCGATGCGGCCGACGAACTGCTTGTGGTTGCCGCGCACGGCCTTCACCGCGGACTCGATCACCTTGTAGCGCTTCGGATACAGGGCGCGGAAGCCGAGGTCCTCGAGCTCGCGCTTGATCGAGTGCATGCCGAGGCGGTTCGCGATCGGGGCGTAGATCTCGAGCGTCTCGCGCGCGATTGCGCGGCGCTTCGCCGGCGGCATCGCGCCCAGCGTGCGCATGTTGTGGGTGCGATCCGCGAGCTTGACCATGATCACGCGGATGTCGCGGACCATGGCGAGCAGCATCTTGCGGAAGCTTTCGGCCTGCGCCTCGGCGCGGCTCCTGAACTGGATCTGGTCGAGCTTGCTGACGCCGTCGACGAGCTCGGCAACGTCGCTGCCGAAGCGAGAGGTGATCTCGTCCTTGGTGTTGGGCGTGTCCTCCATGACGTCGTGGAGGATCGCGGCCATCATCGTCTGCGCGTCGAGCTTGAGGTCGGCCAGCATGTCGGCCACGGCGACCGGGTGCGTGATGTAGGGCTCGCCCGAGCGGCGCCGCTGCCCGTCATGGGCGTGGAACGCGAAGTCGTACGCTTCCTGGACCAGCTCGACCTGGTCGGGCGGCAGGTAGGTTTCCAGCTTCGCAATGAGCTGGTTGATGCCGATGGAGCGTCTTCCGTAGGGCAGCAGGCTGCGCAGGGAAGACGTGACGTCCATGGGCGTGCGGCGGGCGGGGGGTTAGTCTCCCAGCCCGATCTGCGGTGCGCGGAACTCACCCATGAATTCCGGTTCCGGCATCAGCTCCGGCGGCGGAGGCGGCGGCATTTCCGGTTCTTCGAGGATTTCCACGCCCACGTGGCCGGCTGCGATCTCGCGCAGGGCTAGCACCGTCGGCTTGTCGTTCTCCCAATCGAGCGTCGCCTCGGCGCCGTTCGCCAGCTTGCGGGCGCGGCGGGACGCCACGAGCACCAGCTCGAACAGGTTAGGGACGTTCTTCAGGCTGTCTTCGACGGTGATACGGGCCATTTTTGCTGGGAAACGGTAAGGGGAAAGGGGCGAGAGCTTAACAGGAGGGGGGAAGGGCAGGAAGGGCAGGAGGGAATCTCCGTTCACTGTGCTGATCAGTTCCAGGGACCGGCGGCGGATCTTCGAGTCAGTGCGGGCGGCTTGAACGATCATGCACCGCCGCCATTCTCGCCGCGCTGCCGGATCCACCGGAGGGTGCGCTCACGGCCACACGTGACGTCGAGCACGGCTATTACGCCCAGGGCGTGACAAGGACCTCGACTTCGCCCGCAGCACGGCGCAACTGGGACTTGTACGTCGCGAGGAGTTGCTCGCTCGATTGGTAAAGGTGGTCCGCTCCGACGAGCACCGTCGGCAGATCGCTGCCCGCGTCAGCTCACTCTTTCCTTGACACGGTTGAGCGGCCGGAGGCTCCTTGCAATCCCTTGCCAACCCACCAAGACGCTCAAAGTAGCGGGGCACTCGGGCCACCAAAAAGAACGATAATGCTGCTATCTCACTCGATCATGCGGGGAAAAGGCTTAATTACGCAAATAGCTCCTATGTTAAACCAAAGCTTTGAAAAGACTGGCCAGACGTTATAACTACAATTAAACTCTGCTCCAGACACTCCAGGAGCCGGGCACCATGGCCGCCAAGATCAAGGTTCGCAAGATCGGCAACTCGCTGGGCCTGATCCTGCCCAAGGAAGTGGCGGACCAACTGCACGTTGGTGAGGACGACACGGTTCACTACGTGGTCGACACCGAGGGACTGCACCTGACGCCGTTTGACCCGGACTTCGACGCAGCGATGGAAGCCTTCGCGCACACGCGCCGCAAGTACCGCAACGCTCTGCGCACGCTCGCGAAGTAATTTTGCCAGCCAACTTTCCATGACGGATCCCACCTGGGTGCCGCTGCGCGCCGTCGTCGCGATCCAGCGCGAGTTGATCGCCGAGCACGGCGGACTCTCCGGTCCACCCCGGCACGGCGACCTTGAAGCCGCGCTCGGTCGCCCGATCAATCTGCTCGCGTACTCGAAGACCCCGCTGCCGTTGCCGCGTCTTGCGGCGGCGTACGGCTTCGCGCTGGCGCGCGGTCACTGTTTCCCCGACGGTAACAAGCGCGTCGCGCTCGCCATCATCGACGTCTTCCTGCGTATGAACGATCTGGAACTCACGGCCGATGAGCTCGATGCGGTGGATACCATTCAGTCGCTTGCCGCCGGCGACCTGACCGAAGATCAACTCGCCGACTGGATCACCGCCCACGTGGCGCCCATCGCCAAGATTCAGCGTGCGCCCCCGGCCAGCGAATCCCCATGAGCTTTCACGCGCTCGCGATCGTGACGTGCATGGCCGCCTTGTTGCTCGGGGCTGGCTGGCTGTTCGCTGGTCGACTGATGCTGCAGCGCTGGCGCATCGAACCAGGCGCGGGCGCCCTGCTGGTCGGCCGCCGCATCGGCGCCGTTTATCTGGGCGTGGCGCTGCTCTGCTTCCTCGTGCGTTCGACGACGTCGGCGGAACTGATCACCAACGTCAGCCTGTTCGCGGTACTGGTCAATGCTCTGCTCGCTGGCCTCGGGTTGTACGAGTACCGCGCGCGGCGAGCCGGTCCCGCCATCCTCATCAGCGTCGCCGTCGAACTGCTGCTGTTGCTCGGCTACGGCACGTTGCTGGTGAGACCCGCCGTCGGGCTCGCCTAAGCGAGCGTCAGGCCGTGAGGCCTGCAACGAACGACCCCAGCCCTTCCCGGCCACGCCGCGAGGCCTCGCCCCGGCCATGGACGATGGCGTGCAGGTCGGTGATGGCCCGCTCGAAGTCGTCGTTGACCACCACGTAATCGAACTCCGACCAGTGCGTCATGTCGGTCGCGGCATCC
>JBAVIQ010000204.1:0-7674 GCA_049687035.1 Steroidobacteraceae bacterium | reverse complement strand
TGCATGGGCCCTGCGCCGCGCAGCTGCAGCGTCAGCAACCCGCGGAACTTGAGCGTCGACGCGAGCAGTGCCGTGGCCGCAACCGCTTCACCGAGCGTGTCACGGACGTGCCCGGGGTAGTCGTGGTGCTCCATCATGGCTTGCCATGCCGGTCCGAGATGCACGAGCTGGCCGCGGAACGGATACCGCTCGAAGACGAACCGACGCAGGGTGTCGACTTCAGCCATCGAGCGATCAGGCGACTCGAACCGGGATCTTCAACGTGCGGATCTTCTCCGACCACTCGGCCGGCGCAGTGTTGTGCACCGAGGTGCCCTGCGCGTCGACCGCCACCGTCACCGGCATGTCCTTCACGTCGAACTCGTAGATCGCTTCCATGCCCAGCTCTGCGAACGCGACCACGCGCGCCGCGCGGATCGCCTTCGACACGAGGTAGGCGGCGCCGCCCACGGCCATCAGGTAAGCCGCCTGGTGCTTCCTGATCGACTCGATCGCCACGGGCCCACGCTCCGACTTGCCGATCATCACGATGAGGCCGGTCTGCTCGAGCATCATGTCCGTGAACTTGTCCATGCGCGTGGCCGTGGTCGGACCCGCGGGACCAACGACTTCGTCGCGCACCGGATCGACCGGACCGACGTAATAGATCGCACGGTTCGTGAAGTCGACACCGGGCGGCAGGCCCTGCCCGCTCGCGAACAGGTCGGCGATGCGTTTGTGCGCGGCGTCGCGGCCCGTGAGCATCTTGCCGTTCAGCAACAGCGTCTCGCCCGGCTTCCAGCTCGCGACTTCGGCGCGCGTCAGCGTGTCGAGATTGACCCGCCTCGAACTGCCGCCCGCGGTCCAGGTGACTTTCGGCCACTGGTCGAGCGACGGCGGCTCGAGCACTGCGGGTCCGCTGCCGTCGAGCACGAAGTGCGCGTGGCGTGTGGCCGCACAGTTCGGAATCATCGCGACCGGCTTCGACGCCGCGTGCGTCGGGAACAGCCTGAGCTTCACGTCGAGCACGGTCGTGAGCCCGCCGAGACCCTGCGCGCCGATGCCGAGCGCGTTGACCTTTTCGTACAGCTCGATGCGCAGCTCTTCCGCCTTGTCGCGCGGTCCGCGCTCCAGCAGTTCGTGCATGTCGATCGGATCCATCAGCGATTCCTTCGCCAGCAGCATCGCCTTCTCGGCCGTGCCGCCCACGCCGATACCCAGCATGCCAGGCGGGCACCAGCCCGCGCCCATCGTCGGCACCGTCTTCAGCACCCAGTCCACGAGCGAATCGCTCGGGTTCAGCATCACGAACTTCGACTTGTTCTCGGAACCGCCGCCCTTCGCGGCAACGGTCACTTCCACTTTGTCGCCTGGCACCAGCTCGACGTGGAACACGGCGGGCGTGTTGTCCTGCGTGTTCCTGCGCGCGAACAGCGGGTCGTCGACGACCGATGCGCGCAGCTTGTTGTCGGGGTGGGTGTACGCGACGCGCACGCCTTCGTTGATCATGTCGGCCAGGCTGCGCCTGGTCCCCCAGCGCACGTCCATGCCCACCTTGAGGAACATGTTGACGATGCCGGTGTCCTGGCAGAGCGGGCGCTTGCCCTCGGCGCACATGCGCGAGTTCGTCAGGATCTGCGCAATCGCATCCTTCGCGGCTGGCGACTGCTCACGCTCGTAGGCGCGCCCGAGATGCTCGATGTAGTCGAGCGGGTGGTAATAGGAAATGAACTGCAGCGCGTCGGCGACGCTCTGGATGAAATCGTCCTCGCGGATCTCGGTCATGGCGTCTTGATCAGGGGTTTGGGGACAGGGGTTGTGGGATAGTCGGCAGTGCCGCGCACCGTTGCTCAGCCGGAAAGCTTCTTTTTCAGCAAGTCGTTGAGCTGCGCGGGGTTGGCCTTGCCACCGGTCGCCTTCATGACCTGGCCGACGAAGAAGCCGAACAGCTTGTCCTTGCCCGAACGGTAGTCCGCGAGCTGTCCCGGGTTCTTCGCCATGACGTCGTCGATGGCCGCCTCGATCGCCGACGTGTCGGTGATCTGCTGCAGTCCTTTGGCCGCGATGATCTCGTCGGCGCCCTTGCCTTCCGACCACATCGCCTCGAAGACTTCCTTGGCGATCTTGCCGGAGATGGTGTTGTCCTGGATGCGGGCAAGCAGACCCGCGAACGCGTCGGCGCTGACAGGGCTCTGCACGATGTCGAGGGCCTCCTTGTTGAGCGCACCCGAGAGGTCCCCCATCACCCAGTTGGCCGCGAGCTTGGGCTGGCCGCCGAGCTTGCGCACCACGGTCTCGTAATAACCCGCGAGTTCACGGCTCGACGTCAGCACGCCGGCATCGTATTCGGAGAGGCCGTGCTCGCGCACGAACCGCGCAGCTTTTTCGTCCGGCAGCTCGGGCATCGTGGCCCGCACCTGCGCTATCGTCGCTTCGTCGATCACGAGCGGCAGCAGGTCGGGATCCGGGAAGTAGCGGTAGTCGTTCGCCTCTTCCTTCGAGCGCATCGAGCGCGTCTCGCCCTTGTCGGCATCGTAAAGACGTGTTTCCTGCTTGACCTTGCCGCCGCCCTCGAGCAGTTCGATCTGGCGATCGACCTCATAGTTGATGGCGCGCTCGACGAAACGGAACGAGTTGACATTCTTGATCTCGGCACGGGTGCCGAACTTTGCCTCACCGACCGGGCGCACGGACACGTTCGCGTCGCAGCGGAACGAGCCTTCCTGCATGTTGCCGTCGCAGATCTCGAGGTAGCGGACCAGCGTGTGGATCTTCTTGAGGTACGCGATGGCTTCCTTGGCCGAGCGCATGTCCGGTTCGGACACGATCTCGAGCAGCGGCGTGCCGGCGCGGTTCAGGTCGATGCCCGACAGCCCGTGGAAATCTTCGTGCAGCGACTTGCCCGCGTCCTCTTCGAGGTGGGCGCGCGTGATGCCGATCGTCTTGCGCGTGCCATCCTCGAGCACGATCTCGAGTGAGCCGTTTTCGACCACGGGCCGCTCGTACTGGCTGATCTGGTAACCCTTCGGCAGGTCGGGGTAGAAGTAGTTCTTGCGCGCGAAGATCGAACGGCGCGAGATCTTCGAACCCGTCGCGACGCCGAAGCGGATCGCCATGCGCACGGCGTCACCGTTCAGCACGGGCAGCACGCCAGGGTAACCCAGGTCGACGAGGTTGGCCTGCGTGTTCGGGTCCGCCCCATAGGCGGTGGCGGATCCCGAAAAGATCTTGCTGCGCGTGGCGAGCTGCGCGTGGATCTCGAGGCCGATGACGGTTTCCCAGTGCATAGGGTAGGTCGGAAGGTGAGGAAGGTGAGGAAGGTCAGGAAGTTATGCGTAGCCGGCGGGCACGCGCTGGTGCCAGTCGGTGTGCTGCTGGTACTGGTGCGACACCGAGAGCAACCGCGATTCGCCGAAGTGCGGGCCGACGAGCTGCAGGCCCACGGGCAGGTCCTTGCCGCCTTCGTTGACGAAGCCGCAGGGGATCGAGATGCCCGGCAGGCCCGCCAGGTTGGCCGCGATCGAGTAGATGTCGTTGAGGTACATTGCGATCGGATCGCTGGTCTTGGCGCCGAGTTCGAACGCGGCGGTCGGCGACGTCGGGCTCAGCACCACGTCCACGTCATGGAAAGCGCGCGCGAAGTCCGCGGCGATCAACGCGCGGCACTTCTGCGCCTGCAGGTAGTAAGCGTCGTAATAGCCGGCCGACAGCACGTACGTGCCGGTCATGATGCGGCGCTTCACTTCGGCGCCGAAGCCTTCGCCGCGCGAACGCTTGTACAGGTCGAGCAGGTCTTGCGGCTGCTCGCAGCGATGGCCGAAGCGCACGCCGTCGAAGCGCGACAGGTTCGACGAACACTCGGCCGGCGCCACGACGTAGTAAGTCGGCACGGAGAGCGGCAGGCTCGGCAGGCTCACGTCCTTGATGACGGCACCTTGCTGCTGCAGCAGTTCGATTGCCGCTCGAACGCACTTTTCGACGGCCGGATCGAGGCCTGCGCCGAAGAACTCGCGGATGATTCCGACCCGCAACCCCTTGAGCGGCTGGTTCAGCTCGCCTGCATAGTGCGGCACCGGGCGATCGACGCTGGTGGAGTCGTTCGGGTCGAAGCCCGACATCGCTTCGAGCAGCAACGCGGCGTCTGCGGCCGACCGCGCGAGCACGCCGGCCTGGTCGAGGCTCGAGGCGAACGCAATCATGCCGTAGCGCGACACCCGGCCGTACGTGGGCTTGATGCCCGTGAGGTTAGTGAGCGCCGCCGGCTGGCGGATCGAGCCACCGGTGTCGGTGCCCGTGGCAGCAGGCGCGAGGCAAGCCGCCACGGCGGCAGCGGAGCCACCCGACGAACCGCCCGGCACGCGCCTGAGGTCCCACGGGTTCTTGACGGGGCCGAAGAAGCTCGTCTCGTTCGACGAACCCATCGCGAACTCGTCCATGTTGGTCTTGCCGAGCAGCACGGTGCCCGCGGCACGCCAGCGCCTGACGACCGTCGCATCGTACGGCGCGACGAAATTGGCCAGCATCTTCGACGAGCACGTCGTGAGGATGCCGTCGGTGCAGAAGATGTCCTTGTGCGCGACCGGCACGCCCGTGAGCGGGCCGCCCCCGCCTTGCGCCAGGGTCTCGTCCGCGGCCCGGGCGTCGGCCAGGGCGCGATCGGCCGTCACCGTGACAAACGCGTTGAGCTCGGGCCCGAGGCGTTCGATGCGGCCGAGGAAATGCAGCGTGAGGTCCAGGCTCGAGAACTTGCGGGCACGGAGGCCGGCGGCGAGTTCCGAAACGGTCAGTGTGTGCATGGGTCGTTTACGGCGAAAGGGCTGGAAAAAGTGCCCGGGTTCACGGTCCCGGCGCGTAACCGTGCGACGGCGCCGGGAAGTGGCACCATCACGGTCGCCGGGTCACTCGATGACCTTGGGCACGAGGTAGAGTCCGGCGGCGACGCTCGGCGCGTTGCGCTGGAACTTCTCGCGCTGATCGGTCTCTGAGACTGCATCGGGGCGCAACCGCTGGACCTGGTCGGCGAGTGGATGCGCCATGGGCTCCACGCCGGCTGTGTCGGCCGCCGCGAGCTGCTCGACGAAGTCGATGATGCGCGAGAGGCTGTCGACGTACACGGGCATCTGCGCCTCGGAGATCTCGAGGCGTGCGAGGTGGGCGATCCCCTCGACCTGGGTGCGTGTCAGGCTCATCTGGAAATGCTCGAAAGGACTGGAAAAAACAGTCACAAATCATACACGCGAGCTTGTGGAATGTCGTGACTATGGTTAAATTGCGGCGATTTAGCGCAAGGCAGCGCTCCCCTCCTTAAATTCCGCGAATCCTAAATGTTCAAGAAACTCCGGGGCTACTTCTCCAACGACCTCTCGATCGACCTTGGCACCGCCAATACGTTGATCTACGTCCGCGGCAAAGGCATCGTGCTGAACGAGCCGTCCGTCGTCGCCATCCGCGAGGAACCCTCCCGCGGCGGCAAGAAGATCGAGGCCGTCGGCACGGAGGCCAAGAACATGCTCGGCCGCACGCCGGGCAACATCACCGCTATCCGCCCCATGAAGGACGGCGTCATCGCCGACTTCACCGTCACCGAGAAGATGCTGCAGTACTTCATCGAGAAGGTGCATGGCAATCGCATGATTCGCCCCAGCCCGCGCGTGCTGGTCTGCGTGCCCTACGGCTCGACGCAGGTCGAACGCCGCGCCATCCAGGAGTCCGCCGAAGGCGCGGGCGCGCGCTGGGTGCGCCTGATCGAGGAACCCATGGCGGCAGCCGTCGGCGCCGGCATGCCAGTGCACGAGGCACGCGGCTCGATGGTGCTCGACGTCGGTGGCGGCACGTCCGAAGTCGCGGTCATCTCGCTGAACGGCATCGTCTATGCCGCCTCCGTCCGCATCGGCGGCGACCGTTTCGACGAAGCCATCATCAACTACGTGCGCCGCAACTACGGCATCCTGATCGGCGAAGCCACGGCCGAGCGCATCAAGATCGAGATCGGTTCGGCCTACCCCGGCCAGCACGTCAAGGAAATCTCGGTCAAGGGCCGCAACCTCTCCGAGGGCGTCCCGCGCAGCTTTACCCTCAACTCCAACGAAATCCTCGAGGCCCTGCAGGAACCGCTGCAGGGCATCGTCGGCGCGGTCAAGGCCGCGCTCGAGCAGACCCCGCCGGAACTCGGTTCGGACGTTGCCGAACGCGGCATCGTCCTCACGGGTGGCGGCGCGCTGCTGCGTGACATCGACAAGCTGCTGATGGAAGAAACGGGCCTGCCGGTGGTCGTCGCCGAAGACCCGCTCACCTGCGTGGCGCGCGGCGGCGGCAAGATGCTGGAGCTGATCGACGAGCACGGTCCGGGCCTGTTCGGCCTGGACTGATCGCGACCCCTCCCGGCCCGCCGTGGTCGAGCTGTCCCACGACTCCCGCCCGATCATCGGCCGCGGACCGCCGCTGACCGCGTATTTCCTTACGCTGGCGGCGATCTCGGTCGGGCTGATGGTGGCAGACCAGCGCTACCACCAGATCGACCGCATCCGCGAAGCGCTGAGCAGGGTCATCTATCCGGTGCAGCGTGCGGTCGATTTCCCGTTCCGCGCGACGGACTGGGTCACCGAGTCCTTCGCTGACCGCAGCCGCCTGCGGCAGGAAAATCTCGAGGTCACCGCCCGCCTGCGCCTGGCCAACCTGCAGTTGCAGCGGTTCGCGGTGCTGGAGGAAGAAAACCGGCGCCTGCGCGAAATGCGTGCGAACACCGCGGGCATCGCCGAAAAAGTGCTGGTCGCCTCGATCCTCAACGTCGACCTCGATCCTTTCCGGCACCGCGTGCTGCTCGACAAGGGCGCGGCCGATGGCGTGTTCAAGGACCAGGCCGTGCTCGACGGCGACGGCATCTTCGGCCAGGTTGCGAAGGTCAACGCAGCCACGGCCGAGGTCATCCTGATCAGCGACGCCGAGCATGCGATCCCGGTGCAGTCCAACCGCAGCGGCGTGCGCACGATTGCCGTCGGCACCGGCGACCAGAACAAGCTGTCGCTGCCGTTCGTCACCGTCGAAGCCGACCTGCAGCCGGGCGACCTGCTGCTCTCCACCGGGATGGGCGGCGTATTCCCGCCGGGCTACCCGGTGGCGCAGGTATCGAAGGTCAAGCGCGCCGGCAGCATGTTCGCGCTCGTCGAAGCCAAACCCACGGCCAAGCTGGACCAGGCGCGCGAAGTGCTGCTGGTCTGGTTCAAGGCGCGGGTCGAACCCGCCCCCGCTGCAGCAGATGCACGTCCCGCGCCGGCGAACGCCCCGGCTGGCGGCTCCGCAACTGCAGCGGCAACGGCCACGCCGACTGGGACCCCGCTTGCACCGGCCGCCACTCTGCCTGCGCCGGCCGCCACTCCGCCTGCATCCGCGCCGGTGACGACGCCATCGCCCGAGACAGCCGCGCCACCAGCGCAGGCCGGTGGCGAATGAGGCCGATGAGCATGTTCGCCCGCCGGCTGATCTACTGGATCAGCATGGCTGCCGGCCTCGTGCTGGCGATCGTGCCGCTGCCGGGTTGGCTCGATCCGGTCCGGCCCGACCTCGCCCTGCTCGCGATGATTTATTTCGTTCTCACCAGCCCCCGCATCGCCGGGCTCGGCTACGCATGGCTGTCGGGACTTTTTCTCGACGTGCTGCGCGGGATGGTGCTCGGGCAGCACGCGCTCGGTTTCCTCG
>JBAVIQ010000203.1:0-3762 GCA_049687035.1 Steroidobacteraceae bacterium | reverse complement strand
ATCATATAGCGACGCCGCAATCCAGCTGAAAGTTTGATTCGATCGACTCGATAGATATCGGCAATCGCAAACGGGGCCCGGGGGAACCACAGGTCGCGCATTCCGGGGACCATCCGGCTATTCTTTTCCGCATGAACCGTGCCAACCATTCCCGGCTTCTTGTCGGCTTGCTCCTCATCCTTTCTGCCGTACCTCTGCCCGCGTCATCCGCGGAGAGTCCGGGTGACCTTGCGACCATCGCCGAGCGGTCCCAATTCACTCGCACCGGTCGCTACGACGAAGTGGAAAAGTTGTGCGTAGCCTTTGCCGCGCGCTGGCCCGATAAGGCGCGATGCTTCGAGTTCGGACGTTCACCCGAGAACCGCCCGCTGCTCGCCATCGCCGTGTCGGACGATGGCGTCCTCGACCCGGAGTCCGTTCGTGCGCACCAGCGACCGGTCGTGCTCTTCCAGGGCGGCATTCATGCCGGCGAGATCGATGGCAAGGACGCGGGATTCGTCGCGCTGCGCGAACTGCTCGAAGGCCGTGAGAATCGTGGCGCACTGGCGCGGACGACGGTGCTGTTCGTGCCGGTATTTAACGTCGATGGCCACGAGCGGTTTGGTGCATGGAACCGGCCCAACCAGCGTGGTCCGGAGGCCATGGGCTGGCGCGCGACGGCACAGAACCTGAATCTCAATCGCGATTACACCAAGGCTGATGCGCCGGAGATGCGCGCCATGCTCGGGCTACTGAATGCCTGGGACCCGATCCTGTATGCGGACCTGCACGTCACGGACGGTGCGGAGCTGCGCGAGGACCTGTCGGTCGAAGTCGAGCCCGGCCACGGTTGGGATCTCGAACTGGGCCGCACGGGACACGCGCTGCGCGACGAGGTGCTGGCCAGGCTGAAGCGCAAGGGCTTTCACGCATTGCTGTTCTATCCCGAGTTCGTCGGTGCCGACGATCCGGAGTCCGGTCTGGCCGCGGAAGTGCGCTCACCCCGCTACAGTCTCAGCTATTGGGCCACCCGCAATCGCTTCGGCGCCCTGGTCGAGACACACTCGTGGCAGGAGTATCCGCGACGTGTCGCCGCCACGCGCGAGACCATCCATGCAATGGTCGAGCTCGCTGCGCGCGACGGAGTGAAGTGGCTCGAGGCGGCACGCGCGGCCGATGAGCGCGCGCGCCTGCTCGGGGGCAAGCCGGTGGCGTTGAGCTTCAAGAATACGGACGCCGTGCGGACCGTCGAGCTGCGCGGGTACGAGTACACGCGAGAGCCTTCCTCGGTTTCGGGTCAGTCATGGATACGCTACGACTCAACCAAGCCCACGGTCTGGCGGCTGCCGTTCAAATATGAGGTGCAGCCAGCGCTGACCGTTACGGCGCCGGCGAGCGGCTATATCGTGCCGAGCGCGCACGCCGCGTGGATGTCGGAAAAGCTGGCTCTGCACGGAATCGAGTTTCAGCGTGTCATTGCGGCACAGCCGGCAAGTGCCGTGCAGACGTTTCGCGCTGACAAGGCGACGACGGCAGCGGGAACCTTCGAGGGGAGGGCGCTCATGACGGTCGACGGCGCCTGGCGCGATGAAAAGCGCGACATCGGCGCCGGAGCCCTGTTCGTGCCGATTGCGCAGCCGAAGGCGCGGCTGGTGATGTCGCTGCTGGAGCCGCAGGCGCCCGATTCGTTCGTGTCGTGGGGCTATTTCAGCACGGCCTTCGAACGCAAGGAGTACATGGAGAACTACGTCACCGAGGCCGTGGCGCGCCAGATGCTGTCGCAGGATGCGACGCTCAAGCAGGAGTTCGAGCGGCGGTTGCGCGAGGATGCTGCGTTCGCGGGCAGCCCGGATGCACGTCTCGAATTCTTTTACCGTCGCCATCCGTCCTGGGACGAGCGCTACGGTCTCTACCCCGTCTACCGCAAATGACGAGCGGCGGTGCGATCAAGCGCTACTGTCCGTCCCTGGCCACCACTGCCGGCACATACGTGTAATGCCATGGCGCCGGTGGAGTTGTCTGTGGACCCACGAATCGAGTGTTCGCCGCACGCACGGCGACGTTGAGTCGCTGCGCCCAGCCCGCCGCCAGCCAATCCGTGGCGATGGTGGTGGTGCTTGGGCCGGCGACGATGCGTCCTCGCTGGTGCACCTGGAAGTCGACCGCGCGCATCTGGCCGTGCAAAGACAACCCGGGTGCTGCGATCGTCGGCGTCGGCACGGGCCTGTAGCGGGACAAGAAGATCTTGAGTGCCTCCCGCGCCTGGTCGGGGCGATCCGCGGGAAAGTCGGGAGAGGAGACCAGCGTCTGAGCGTCTGCGAAGACCTGCTGCGCCGCCGCCGCCACCGAGTCGTTGCTGTTCCAGTGTTCAATCTGCGCGTCCAGACTGCGGACCTGGGGATTCACGTGCAGTTCGAAGCCGGGGTTGGCAGCCACGAACGCCGTCCGCACGCGGTCGATCTCCTGTTGCAACTCGCGCTGCTCGGTTGAGCCCTCGAAGGCCTCGATCTGTTCCCGCGTCCAGCTCCAACGCTCGGCAAGGTGAGAGGCGCTGCGCAGGTATGAACGCAGGGCCAGCAACTGCCGGCCGGTGCCGTCGAGCTGGGGCAGGGTCTGTCCCACCCGTGGGTCGAGTTGTGCGCTGATGGACGTGATGTACGACGGCAACCGATCTGCGTCCGGGGCAACCGCCGACGCAAGGCTGGCAGCAGTGGCCCCCAGCAGAAGCCCTGCAATCATGGCCGCCCTGAGCATCGACCGGCCAGCCGGAGAGTTCCTACTGCTGCAGCGGCTGCAGGTTGAGGATCATGTTCAGCACCGTGCCGAGCAGTGAATCCGAACCGTTGGCACTGGTGCCATACGTGCGACGCCCGTAGTAGCCATCCTCATAGCCCCGCTGGAAGCCTTCGCGGAAGTAGTAATTGTAGTCGTCCTGCCGCACGTAGCGGCCGTCGAAGCCGTAGTTGGCGTCCTGGTAGGCGAAGGATCCACGGTAGTCGAAGCGCCAGTGGTCCTGCTTGTCCGCGCGCCCGGCCTGGTAGCCTTTCTGGTACCCGGTGTTCGAGGCCTGCCGCAGCTGGTCGGCGCCGTACTGATTGGTCTGGTAGTAGGCATCGCCCCGGCGGTACTGGTAGTTCGGCGGCGTGTAGTAGAACGGGTCGTTGTCGTAGTCGTAGCGGTCATTCGCGAGGCGCGCCTGCTGCTGGCGCAGTTGCTCGTAGTACGCCTGCTGGTAGCGGTAATGTGCCAGTCGCCTCTGCTTTTCCAGCTGCTGCGCGTTGCGCAGCGCAATCTCCTGCTGTTGTGCGATACGCTGGTTGTACTCGGCCAGGAGTCGCTTCTGCTCTCGAATGCGCTCCTGTTGCTGCTGCTGCGAGAGGCGATGCTTCTGCTGTTCCTTCGCCTCCTTCTTATCGTCCTTCTGCTCTTGCTTATCCTGTTTGTCCTGCTGCGCCTCGGCCTTGTGCGGGGCCGACACGTCCTGTCCATGTTGGGCGTGGCTGGTCAAGCTCATCGTCGCGAGCGCTGCGCTCAGCGCCACTGTCAATCCCAGGCGAGTCAGGTTGCTGGTCTTCATCTCCTATCTCCGCAACTGGACCCACTGATCTGTCGGTAGTGATGGCAGGTTCTATTGAGCCCGTGCAGTCAGGGTAAGCCCCGGAGTCAGGATTCATCTGTACGGTAAGACACAGTCGGGACTTCGCTACGGCGCCGATTTGAGGTCGACACGGGGCGAGGCTGTGCACCTGTTCACAGTCTGGCAACGATTCCGCGGACTTGCCG
>JBAVIQ010000202.1:0-2277 GCA_049687035.1 Steroidobacteraceae bacterium | reverse complement strand
GAACTTCCAGGGAACGGTGAGCGCGTTCGAGCCCTGCTTCGAGCAGAAGTCCGGCGTGCTGCACGCCGAGGACCTGATCAAGGCGCTGGCCGCGCCGGCACGAGGTCACCCGTGAACGCCCCGGACTTCGCCATCAGCCTGGTCTACATCGCCTACGCGCTGGCGGTCCTGCTGACATTCGGCGCAATCCTGACCTGGGTCGAGCGCAAGCAGGCCGCGATCATGTCGGACCGCATCGGCGCCAACCGCGCCTACGTCCGCATCCCGTTCACGCAGGTGAAGCTGATCTGGCTCGGACTGTTTCACGGCATGGCCGACGGCCTCAAGCTGCTGCTCAAGGAAGACTTCAAGCCCCTTGCCTACGACAAGCTCGCCTACGCGCTCGGCCCGTGGCTCGCGATCGTGCCGGTGCTGCTGGTCTTCGCCGTCGTGCCGTTTGGCGGAATGCTCGATCCAGGCCGGTTGTTCCCGAGCCTGGCCGGCTGGTTCGGCGGCCGCACCTACCCGATGCAGATCGCGCCGATCGACGCTGGCATCCTCATCGTGTTCGCCTTCAGCGGCATTTCGATCATCGGTGCGATGCTCGCCGGCTGGTCATCGGCCAACAAGTTCTCGCTGCTCGGCGCACTGCGCGCCGGCTCGCAGCTGATCTCGTACGAGCTGGTGATGGGCCTGACCGTGCTCGGCATCGTGCTGATCTTCGGCACCGTCAACCTCGCCACGATCGTCGAGCGGCAGTCGGGCACCGTGCTCGGCTTCCTGCCGGCCTGGGGCATCGTCTACCAGCCCTTCGCTGCGATCCTGTTCCTGATAGCCGGCATCGCCGAGAACAAGCGCATCCCGTTCGACCTGCCCGAGGCCGAGTCGGAACTCATCTCGGGCTACTTCACCGAATACAGCGCGATGAAGCAGGGCATCTTCATGCTCTCCGAGTTCATCGAGATCGCGATCATCGGCGCGCTGTTCGTCACGCTGTTCTTCGGCGGCTACAACCTGCCATGGATGAACGACACAGGCTTCGTCTTCCCGGGCGGGCACGCCGTGCCGCTTGGTCACGGCTGGGTCGTCGTGCTGCAGTTGCTGACCTTCCTCGGCAAGATCTTCCTGCTCTGCAGCTTCCAGATCCTCGTGCGGTGGACGCTGCCGCGCTTCCGCTGGGACCAGCTGCTGCGCTTCGCATGGAAGTTCCTGCTGCCGCTTGCGATCGCGAACCTGGTCGTGACGGCGGTCGCGCTGTGGGCGCAGCAGGCATGAGGCGCGCAACACCATGACCACGCCCCGCAAACCGTACGTGCGCAGGCAATACTGGAACGAGCCCACGATGGGGTGGTGGGAGCGCTTCTACCTGCTCGAGGTCGCGCGCGGCCTCGCGATCACCGGCGGCGTGTTCCTGCGCAACATGGGCAAGTGGATGACGGGGCGCAAGGGCGCGCTCACGGCGTATTACCCCGAGGAAATCCGCGCCGACTACGCGGCGGGAAATCGCGGCAAGCACATCCTGACGCAGCGTCCCGACGGCCGGCCGCAGTGCGTGGCCTGCAACATGTGCGCGACGGTCTGTCCCGCGCAGGTGATCGAGATCGACGCTGCGTTCGACCCGGACGACCCCGCCCACCCGAAGTACCCCTCGCGCTTCGAGATCGATTACTCACGCTGCGTGTTCTGCGGGTTCTGCGTCGAGGCCTGCCCTGAGGACGCCATCCGCATGGTCAAGGAAACGCCGGACCTGCCGGGTTTCGACCGCGACCGCATGTGGCTCGGCAAGGAAGAACTGCTCAACTGGCAGCCGCACGCCGACGTCGCAAAGCCCTACCCTCTCAGGCCGGCGGCGGAGCTCGGCACGAGTCCCGACGCATGACCATCGACCAGCTGCTGGTGTACTTCTTCGGCGCGTGCGCGCTGCTCGGCGGCGTGCTGATGCTGGTCGCACGGCATCCGATGCGCGTGGCGCTCGCCCTGATCAGCTGCATGCTGTCGCTCGCGGGCATCTACGCGATGCTGGGCGTGCACGTGGTGGCGGTCTTCCAGGTGTTGATCTATGTCGGCGCGGTCATGGTCTTCATGGTCTACGTGATCATGCTGCTCGACGTGCGCGACCCCTCGTTCGTGCGCCGCTACAGCCGCATGCTGCTGCCCGGCGTCGTGCTCGGCGCCCTGCTCGCCGGGGCGCTCGGCGTCTCTGCGATCAGGCTCGGCGCCCCGGCCATCCAGCCCGGCGCGAGCGCGGTGCCGTCCTACCTTGTGCAGCCGTTTTCAGTCGAGTTCCTGCGCGAGTAC
>JBAVIQ010000201.1:0-13835 GCA_049687035.1 Steroidobacteraceae bacterium | reverse complement strand
CGACGATGTCCCCGATCAGCACCATCTTGGGCAGTGCGCCGCGCTTCGATTTCGTCGTGTAACCGACCGCTTTCAGGTAACGCTCGTCAAGATGCTCGAGGCCCGCCAGCTGTACGTCGCCCGCGCGTCCCTGCCGCGCGAGTTCGTCGCGAATCTCGACGATCGCAGGAATCGCGTCGCGGGCCTGGCCGAAGAACTCGAGGCACACCGTGCGGATGTGCGCCGGCATGCGATGCACGACCCAGCGCGCGGAAGTGATGATGCCGTCGCACCCTTCTTTCTGGATACCCGGCAGGCCGCCGAGGAACTTGTCGGTGACGTCCTTGCCGAGGCCGGCCTTGCGGAACGCCGATCCGGGGATCTCGAGCCGTTCAGTGCGCAGCACCTTGGCGGTGTCGGGTGAATGACGCCCGTCTTTCCAGGCCAGCTCGAACGTTGCGACCGGCACATCGTGGATCTTGCCGCGGTTGTGACCAATACGCGTCACCTCGAGCCAGTTGCCCTGCGGGTCGACCATGCGCCACCACGCGAGGTTGTCGAGCGCGGTGCCCCACAGCACGGCCTTCTTGCCGCCGGCATTCATCGCGATGTTGCCGCCGACGACGGACGCATCGGCTGAGGTGGGGTCGACGGCGAACACGAAGCCCGCATGGTGCGCAGCTTCCTCGACGCGACGCGTCACCACGCCTGCTTCGGTGAAGAGGGTCGGCACATGGCCCTCGATCCCCGGCAGCGACTGCGGTTCGACGTTGCCGATGCGCTCGAGTTTCTCGGTGTTGATGACGGCCGCGAACGGCGTGAGCGGAACGGCGCTGCCCGTGTAACCGGTGCCGCCGCCGCGCGGAATGACCGTGAGTCCGGATTCGATGCAGGCGCGCACGAGTCCTGGGATTTCGTCTTCGGTGTCTGGCGCCAGTACGACGAACGGTGTTTCTACCCGCCAGTCGGTCGCGTCGGTCGCGTGCGAGACGCGCGCAAAGGCGTCGAAGCAGACGTTGTCGTCACGTGTATGCGAGGCGAAAGCCTTGCGCGCCCGGCGCCGCAGCGTCTCGACCTTGCCGAACGAGTCGGCAAAATCGAGGACGGCGGCGCGCGCGAATTCGAGCAGCTTGCCGACCTTGGCGTCGCGCACCGCGTCGCTGGTGTCGCGGCGCTTTTCGATATCGGCCAGCCGGTGATGCAGCGCCTCGACCAGCAGGTCACGCCGCTGCGGGTTATCCAGCAGGTCCTGCTCGAGGTACGGGTTGCGCCTGACGACCCAGATGTCCCCGAGCACTTCGTACAGCATGCGTGCCGAGCGGCCGGTGCGACGTTCGGCGCGGAGATCGTCGAGCAGTGCCCAGCCTGCCGCGCCGAGCAGGCGGATCACGATCTCGCGGTCCGAGAAAGACGTGTAGTTGTACGGAATCTCGCGCAGCCGCGGCGGTGGATCGAGCAGGTGTTCAGACCCGGCAGGGGCAACAGGGGAGTGCGAAACGGCGTTCACGGGGCGGCGGACATCCAGCGTGGGGACCGGGGCATTCTCGCCCGAGCCGGCCGGTGATTACCATCAGGTACAGCGGCTCGCGCCGCAGCAGAAGTCCGGATGTACAGGTGCAATCACGTAAATGCGACGTGTATCCTGCCGCGGTTGTCGTAAGCAGCGGTTTCGCGGACGTTGATCGAATCCGGCGGCATTCGTGCGCCGCGCCGGATCTCGACCTCGTCAGCATCCAGATGTACGGGGACATCGGGAACCTGCCCCGTTACCTGGCGGAGACGAGTTTCCGCAGGCCGTACATGGTGACGGAGTGGGGTGCCATGGGACACTGGGAGGTCGCCAGGACGACCTGCGGCTCGCCCATCGAGCACACCAGCAGCGCAAAGGCGGCCCAGTATCGCAAGGCCTACGAAACGGTCATCGCCTCCGGTGACGAGCGGCTGCTCGGCGACTATGTCTTCCTCTGGGGCCAGAAGCAGGAGCGCACGCCCACCTGGTACGGGCTGTTCCTTGCGGACGGCTCGACGACCGAGGCGCTCGATTTCATGCAGTTCGCGTGGACCGGCGCGTGGCCCGCCAACCGCGCACCGCGCGTCGCAGCCCTCAGGCTCGATTCCAGGCAGGCGACCGACGGCGTGGTTGTCGCTCCGGGGCAGCGGGTCGCCGCAAGTGTCGCGGCGACTGATCCTGAGGGCGGCAAGCTGAGCTACTCATGGCAGGTCGTGCGCGAAATCATGGTCAGGCAGACCGGTGGAGACCCCGAGCCCATGCCGCCAACCGTGCGTGTGCGCATGGACGGCGCCGACGGCGCCAATCCGTCCTTCATCGCCCCGCGCCGGCCAGGGGCGTATCGATTGTTCGTCTACGTGCGCGACGGGTCCGGCAGCGCCGGGCACGCTAACATTCCATTTTATATCGCACCACCTGGCCCCCTGCCGCCGGCGGCCATGGAGCCGAGAACGTGAACACGTCGGAAATCTTCCTCGTCGCGATGGTGCTCATCTTCGCGCTGCCGTTCCTCATCTGGAAGCTTGGCCGCACGGAGTACTTCGCGCCGCTGGTCGTCGTGCAGATCATCACTGGCATCGTGCTCGGGCCCGGCATCCTCGGTGCGGTCTTTCCCGAGTACTACCGCTTCGTCTTCAACCCGGCCGTGGTGCAGGCGCTGAACGGCATCGCCTTGTGGGCGGTGATGTGCTTCGTGCTGCTGGCGGGCATCGAGCTGGATCTGAAGCACGCATGGGAGCATCGGCGAGAGAGCAGCACTACCGCCGGCCTCGCCCTGGGCGTGCCCTTGCTGACTGGCAGCATCGCCGCCACCGTGCTGGTTTGCTTTCCGGGCTGGGTCGGGCCGCGCGTGCACACTTGGCAGTTCATCCTCGGCGTGGGCATGGCCTGCGCCGTGACGGCGCTGCCGATCCTGGTGCTGTTTCTCGAAAGACTCGGCGTATTGGGCACGGCACTCGGTCAGCGCATCCTGCGCTACGCGAGCATGGACGACATCGCCATCTGGGGCGTGCTCGCGCTGATCCTCATGGACTGGAATCGTGTCGGCCGGCAAGCCGGCTTTCTCGTTGCGTTCGTTCTCGTGGCGGTCGGCTTTCGCTACCTGATGCAGCGGCTGGACGAGCGCGATCGGTGGCATGTCGCGCTGATCTGGCTGGCGCTGTGCGGGCTGGGCGCGGACTGGTCGGGCCTGCACTTCATGGTCGGGGCGTTCCTGGCGGGCGCCGTCATCGACCGCGACTGGTTCGACCGCAAGCGGCTCGATTCGATCCGGCACAATGTCCTGTTGTTCATGATGCCCGTGTTCTTCCTGAGCACGGGGCTGCGCACGGAATGGCAGGTTGGCGGCGCCCAGGTTTTCCTGGCGGCGGCGTTGCTGCTGGCGGCATCCATCGGCGGCAAGCTCATCGGGACGGGCGTGGCTGGACGCGTGCTGCGCTGGCAGCCGGGCGAGGCGAGCCTGATCGGCTGGCTGCTGCAGACGAAGGCGCTGATCGAGATCATCTTTGCCAACATCCTGCTGGACAAGGGCGTGATCACCGCTTCGACGTTCACGGCATTGCTGCTGATGGCCGTGGTCAGCACGATGCTGACGATTCCCGTGGTGACGCCCATGCTGGCGCGGTTGCGACACCTCGTCGGCAAGACCGACTGAAGGCTAGCTGGCCTTTGTGCCCAAAGGCCTGCTGGCTGAGCGAGCGGCTCAGTTCCAGAACTTCCACCAGTGATCGTTCTCTGGCCTCTCCTGCTCGGGCTGGCCGACGGTATCCGGCGTGACGTTGGCGGCACGGACTTTGTCCGTGGCCTGGGCCAGATCATCGACCCCCAGCTTGCGGTATGAAGCCGCCATGATCTTGAGTGCATCGTCCACCGCCGGCGCGCCGTCGTAGCTTTCGATGACGCCCTTGGCGCGATTGGCGGCGCCCACGTAGGCGCCGCGCGCGAGGTAGTAGCGCGCCACCTCGATCTCGTAATCAGCCAGCCGGTTGCGCAGGTAAACCATGCGCTGGCGGGCGTCGGCTGCGTACGGGCTCTTCGGGTACTGTTGCACCAATACCTGGAAGGCCTGGAAGGACTTGCGTGCTTCGTGCGGCGGGCGCTTGGCGATATCCGCCTTGAACTTGCGCTCGAGCCAGTTGGCCCCCGAGTCGAAATACACGAGGCCGCGGATGTAGTAGGCATAGTCGACGCGCGGATGCGTCGGGTTTTCGCGGATGAACTGGTCCGACTGGTCGATCGCCGAATCGGCCGACCGGTTCTTGTAGTAGGCGTAGATCAAGTCGAGCTGGCCCTGCTTGGCCTGTTCGCTGAACGGGTAGCGGGCCTCGAGCATCTCGTAGCGCTGGATGGCGCCCGGGTAGTTGTCGTTCTTGATGTTCTTGATCGCATCCCGGTAGAGCTGCTCGGGCGAGCCCTCGATGACCTTGTCCCCCTTGTCCTTGTCCCAGAACTTGAGGCTGCTGCAGCCGCCGGTGCCCAGCAGGGCCAAAGCAAGCAGAGCCGAAGCGAGTAGACGTCGGGAAAAGGCAGCAGCCATGCGGGAATCCTGGGTCAAACCCTGCGGAAGGGCGTGAAGTATATAGAATTCGACCCCATGCCGACCTCAACCGTTCAACTCAGCCTGCAGATTCCTGACACTGAAGCGGGCCAACGACTCGACCAGGCGCTCGCCCGACTGTTGCCCGACTACTCCCGCAGCCGCCTCAAGACGTGGATCGAGGCCGGCGAAGTGCTGGTCGATGGGTCCATCCACCGCCCAAGGGACAAGGTCAACGGCGGTGAAACCGTCGTCATCGCCGGCACGTTGACCGAGGAATCGGCCGCGGAAGCCCAGGCGATCCCGCTCCTGATGGCGTACGAAGACAAGCACGTCTTCATCGTCAACAAACCCGCCGGGCTGGTCGTGCATCCGGGTGCCGGCAACCCCGACCAGACGCTGCAGAACGCGCTGCTGTCGCGCGACCCCGCGCTCGGCAAGTTGCCTCGCGCCGGCATCGTGCACCGGCTCGACAAGGACACGAGCGGATTGCTGATCGTGGCCCGCACGCTCAAGGCGCACGCCGCGCTGGTGCGGATGCTCGAGGCGCGCGAAATCCATCGCGAGTACGAAACGATCTGCCGGGGCGTGATGACGGCGGGCGGCACGATCAACGCGCCGATCGACCGCCACCCGACCGACCGCGTGCGCATGGCGATCCGCGACGGCGGTCGTGATGCCGTCACGCATTACCGCGTGATCCAACGCTTCCGTGCGCACACCCACGTGCGAGTGCAGCTCGAAACCGGGCGCACGCACCAGATCCGCGTGCATCTCGCGCACATCAATTACCCGATCGTCGGTGACCGCGTGTACGGCGGCCGGCTCGCGTTGCCGAAAGGTGCGACCGAAGACCTGCGTACCGCGTTGCGTGAATTCCCGCGGCAGGCACTGCACGCGGCGAAGCTGCAGCTCGAGCATCCCGTGACGGGCAAGCCACTCGAAGCGCAGGCGCCGTTGCCCGAAGACATGCTGGGGCTGCTCGCGGTGCTGGCGGCGGACCTCGCCACCGCCAAGGCATGACGCAGGGCGTGTCTTCGCCGCAGGGTTCGTGGCTGACGCCTGACTGGGACGTCGCGCCGAACGTGCATGCGCTCTCGACGCTGCGCGGTGGCGGTCTGAGCGCGGAGCCCTACGCGAGCTTCAATCTCGCCCAGCACGTCGGCGACGATCCGGAACACGTGCGTGCGAATCGCGCGCTGCTGCGAGCTGCAGCGAAGTTACCGTCGGAACCGCTGTGGCTCGAGCAGGTGCACGGCATCCACGTCGTCGAACATCCCGGGCCTGCCGTCACCGGTGCCGTGCCCCCGCGTGCCGATGCCGCCGTGGCTTTCGGGCCGGACCGCGTTTGCGTGGTGATGACGGCCGATTGCCTGCCGGTCGTGTTCGCGGATCGCGCGGGCACCCGGATCGGCGTGGCGCATGCGGGCTGGCGCGGACTCGTGGGCGGCGTGCTGGAAGCCACCGTGGCCGCGCTCCATGCGGAGCCCGATCAGCTCGTTGCCTGGCTCGGACCGGCGATCGGACCGGCTGCGTTTGAAGTCGGAACCGAGGTGCGAGACGCCTTCATCGCGCGCGATGCCGCAAACGACGCTGCATTCGTGCGCAACGAGGCGGGCCGCTTCCAAGCCGACCTGTACCGCCTGGCGCGCCGCGCACTGGCCCGTGTCGGCGTCCATCGTGTCAGTGGCGGCGGATGCTGCACGCAGCGCGAGGCCGCGGATTTCTTCTCCTTCCGTCGTGACGGCGGCCGGACCGGCCGCATGGCGACGCTGGCGTGGCTCGCCCCCCCCCCCCCGCACCCCCAGCGATTCGCACGCAGAGCGCGTGCTAACCTGACCCACATTCCCGGCACCGCACGCAGCAGAACGACCCTTGAGTAGCCTGACCCTGATCGTCGTATTCACGGCGCTGAGCGGTGTGTTGAGCGCCCTCGCTGCCGGCGTGTTCCTGGCGCTCGATGCGCGCTGGCGCACGGCCATGCTGCCGCACCTCGTCAGCTTCGCGACCGGGACGCTGCTCGGCGCGGCGTTTCTAGGATTGATCCCGCATGCGCTCGACGCGGCTGGTCCCGAGTCGGCTCATCGAATCGGCCTCGCACTCCTCGTCGGCATCCTGCTGTTCTTCCTGCTCGAGAAGTTCGTGCTCTGGCGTCATTGCCACGACGATCCCTGCGAGATGCACTCGCCGAGTCACGACGCCCGTGACCGGGCATCGGCCAACCTGATCCTGGCCGGCGATACGTTTCACAACCTGCTCGATGGCGTGCTCGTGGCGGCCGCGTTCATGACGAACCCGCAACTCGGCATTGTCACGGCGCTCGCCGTGTTCGCCCACGAAATCCCGCAGGAAGTGGGCGATCTCGCGATCCTACTGCACGGCGGTTTCAGTCGCGCCCGGGCGATGACGCTGAACCTGGTCTCGAGCCTCACTTCCGTGGTGGGCGGCGTCATCGCGTATTACGCGCTCAGCACAGCGCTGGATTTCCTGCCCTACGCGCTGGCCCTTGCTGCCTCGAGCTTCATCTACGTGGCCGTGGCCGATCTCATCCCCGGACTGCATCGCCGCGTGGACCTGCGCGCGAGCCTGGGCCAGGTGCTGTTCATCGCCCTGGGGGTGGGGCTGGTGTATTTGACGCACCAGGGCATGCACTAGGAAAGGGGGGAGGAAGGGGAGGAAGGTCAGGAAGGGCAGGAAGGACAGGAAGGACAGGAAGGGCAGGAAGGGGCGGAAGGCGCGGAAGAGGCGGAAGGGGCGTAAGGGCTGAGAGTGCTCCGACTGACCTCTTCCTGCCCTTCCTGCCCTTCCTGCCCTTCCTCCCCCTTCCCGCCCCTTTTATATCGCGGGTCTGGCCCCACTTCTGGCCGCATACCGTCCCACGGACAGAGCCCTCATGCGCCAAGACAAGTTCACGACCAAGCTCCAGGCCGCGCTGCAGGAATCGCAGTCGCTCGCCCTGGGCCGCGACCACCAGATCATCGAGCCCGTGCACCTCTGCCAGGCCCTGCTGGACCAGCAGGGCGGCACCGTGCGGCCGTTGCTCGACAAGTGCGGCGCCAACATCAACACGCTGCGCGCGCAGCTGCGTGAAGCGCTCGACCGGCTGCCCAAGGTGGAAGGCACCGGCGGCGAGGTGCACCTCTCGAACGATCTCGCGCGGCTGCTGAACCTCACCGACAAGATCGCGCAGCAGCGCGGTGACCAGTACATCACCAGCGAGCTGTTCATCCTGGCCGCGCTCGAAGACAAGGGCCCGCTCGCCCGGATCCTCAAGGACGCGGGCGTGCAGAAGGCCGCGATCGAGCGTGCCATCGACGAGATCCGCGGCGGCAGCAAGGTCGACGACCCGAACGTCGAGGAGCAGCGTGGAGCGCTCGAGAAGTACACGATCGATCTCACCGAACGCGCGGAGCAGGGCAAGCTCGATCCGGTCATCGGCCGTGACGATGAAATCCGCCGCACGATCCAGGTCCTGCAGCGTCGCACCAAGAACAATCCCGTGCTGATCGGCGAGCCGGGCGTCGGCAAGACTGCAATCGTCGAAGGCCTGGCGCTGCGCATCATCAACAAGGAAGTGCCCGAGAGCCTGCGCGACAAGCGCATCCTCGCGCTCGACATGGGCGCGCTGATCGCGGGCTCGAAGTTCCGTGGCGAATTCGAAGAGCGCCTCAAGGGCGTGCTGAACGACCTCGCGAAGCAGGAAGGCCGCGTCATCCTGTTCATCGACGAGCTGCACACGATGGTCGGCGCCGGCAAGGCCGAAGGCTCGATGGATGCCGGCAACATGCTGAAGCCCGCACTCGCGCGCGGCGAACTGCATTGCGTCGGTGCCACCACGCTCGACGAATACCGCAAGTACGTCGAGAAGGACAAGGCGCTTGAGCGCCGCTTCCAGAAAGTGCTGGTCAACGAGCCGTCGGTCGAAGATACGATCGCGATCCTGCGCGGCCTGAAGGAGCGCTATGCGGTCCACCACAGGGTCGAGATCACGGACCCGGCGATCGTCGCTGCGGCCACGCTGTCGCATCGCTACATCACGGACCGGCAGTTGCCCGACAAGGCGATCGACCTGATCGACGAGGCCGCGTCGCGCATCCGCATGGAGATGGACTCCAAGCCGGAGGAAATGGACCGGCTCGACCGCCGCATCATCCAGCTCAAGATGGAGCGCGAAGCGCTCAAGAAGGAGAAGGACGAAGCGTCGAAGAAGCGTCTCGAGGCGCTCGACGAGCAGCTGGGCGACCTCGGCAAGGAGTACGCCGACTTCGAGGAAATCTGGAAGGCGGAGAAAGCTTCGGCGCAGGGCGCCGCGCAGATCACGCAGGAACTCGAAGATGCACGGCAGGCGTTCGAGACCGCCCGGCGTGCCGGCGACCTCGCCCGCATGTCCGAACTGCAGTACGGCAAGATTCCGGAACTCGAGAAGCGCCTGAAGTCGGCGCAGGAAAGCGAGACCAAGGCGCCGACGCTCGTCCGCAACAAGGTGACCGAAGAGGAGATCGCCGAAGTCGTCTCGAAGTGGACCGGCATTCCGGTCTCGAAGATGCTCGAAGGCGAGCGCGAAAAGCTGCTGCGCATGGAAGAGGCGCTCGCGAAGCGCGTCGTCGGCCAGGACGAGGCGGTCAAGGCCGTCTCCGATGCCATCCGCCGTTCGCGCGCAGGGCTGTCCGATCCGAACCGACCGAACGGCTCGTTCCTGTTCCTCGGCCCGACCGGTGTCGGCAAGACCGAGCTGTGCAAGGCGCTCGCCGAATTCCTCTTCGACACCGAAGAGGCGATGGTGCGCATCGACATGTCGGAGTTCATGGAGAAGCATTCCGTCGCGCGGCTGATCGGCGCGCCGCCGGGATACGTGGGTTACGAGGAAGGCGGTTACCTGACGGAGGCTGTGCGCCGACGTCCGTACGCGGTGATCCTGCTCGACGAAGTCGAGAAGGCGCACCCGGACGTGTTCAACGTGCTACTGCAGGTGCTCGACGACGGTCGTCTCACAGACGGCCAGGGCCGCACCGTGGACTTCCGCAACGCCGTCGTGATCATGACCTCGAACCTCGGTTCGACCGTGATCCAGGAACTCGCGGGTGAGGCGAATTACGCCAGCATGAAGTCGGCCGTCATGGACATCGTGGGCCAGCACTTCCGCCCCGAGTTCATCAACCGCGTCGACGAAGTGGTCGTGTTTCATCCACTCGGCAGGGACCACATCCGCGAGATCGTCGACATCCAGCTCGGCAACCTGCGCCGGCGCCTGGCCGACCGTGACCTGGGCCTGGAACTGGACGATGCCGCACGCGACCTGCTCGGCGAGGCGGGGTTCGACCCGGTGTACGGAGCGCGACCGCTCAAGCGCGCGATCCAGCACCAGCTCGAGAATCCGCTGGCGCAGCGCATCCTGCGCAGCGACTTCGAGCCGGGCGACACGATCCAGGTGACGGTCAAGGACGGCGAACTCGCGTTCGAACGGATCGCCGTCCCGGTATAATTCCCGGCCGTTTCGACTACCCTAGGGCACGTTTCACCGCGCCGGACCGACCATGCCGATCTACGAATACCAGTGCCAGAAGTGCCATCATCACCTGGAGGCGCTGCAGAAGTTCTCCGACAAGCCGCTGCGCGAGTGCCCCGAATGCGGCAAGCACACGCTGCTGCGCCTCATGTCGGCGCCGATGTTCCGCCTTGCAGGCAGCGGCTGGTACGAGACAGATTTCAAGTCGGATAAGGAAGGCAAGCGCAACCTGGCCGGCAAGGACGAAGCTCCGCCCGCCGAGAGTTCGTCGACGGTGGCGACGGGCGACAAGGCTGAAAAGAAGGCTGAGTCAAAAGCCGACTCGAAGCCCGAGCCTGCATCGACGAAGCAGAGCGTCGCGGCAAAGAAGCCCGCCGCGAAGCCCGCTGCCCGATCCAAGTCGGCCACGAAGAAGGCCGCGCCGAAGAAGGCCGTCCGCAAACGCTGAATCGAGCCGGGCCGGTGGCCCGCGCCGGAGTGCACCGAGTGGCTGATCCGACATCGACCGACGACGAAGACGCGGGGAACGGCAAGGGCGGTCGCGGCAGCTTTGCGCGCCGATTGCGCAATCACCTGATCGCGGGTCTCCTGATCTGGATCCCCGTCATGGTGACCGTCTGGGTCATCCGCTTCCTCTCGCGCATTCTCGACCAGTCGCTCGTGCTGCTGCCGCCGCCCTGGCGGCCCGAGGCGCTGGTCGGCCAGTACGTCCCCGGCGTCGGCATCATCCTGTCGTTCATCCTGCTGCTCGTGACGGGCGTCGTGGTCCGCAACCTTTTTGGTGGACGGATCGTCGCGGGTTTTGAGGACCTGGTGCGGCGCATCCCCGTGATCGGCTCCGTCTACGGCGGCGCCAAGACCTTCAGCGAGACCGTGCTCACCGACAAGGGCAAGTCGTTCAAGCAGGTCGTGATGGTGGAGTTCCCGCGCCAGGGGGCCTGGAGCATCGGCTTCCTGATGGCGGAGAATTTCGACGAGATCCGCGCGAAGACCGGCGAGGACATGGTTAACGTGTTCGTCCCGACCACGCCGAATCCCACCACGGGCTTCCTGATCGCCGTCAACCGGCGCGAAGTCGTATTCATGGACATGTCGGTGGACGACGCCTTCAAGATGATCTTCACCCTCGGCGTGATCGCCCCGGCCTGGCACCCGAAAGGGGGGAATCCGCCGAATCTTGCGCCGCAAGAACCCTCTCCGTAACATTCTTCGGCTCAGCGTAGAGGGTCGGCCCGGGCCGGTCCCGCGCCCCCATTCTTGACGGGATCTTCCCCATGCCCATGCGCACCCATTACTGCGGCGACGTCAACGAGCGCCTCGTCGGATCCACGGTCGAAGTGGCCGGCTGGGTCCACCGTCGTCGCGACCACGGCGGCGTCATTTTCGTCGACCTGCGTGACCGCGACGGCCTGCTGCAAGTCGTCTTCGATCCGGACGCGGCCACCGTCTTTGCCGAGGCCGAGCGTCTTCGCGGCGAGTGGGTGGTCAAGGTGACCGGCACGGTTCGTCCTCGCCCCGCGGGCACGGCGAACGCGAACCTCGCGTCGGGCCAGGTCGAACTGCTCGCGCGCGGCATCGAAGTACTGAACCGCTCCGAGCCGATCCCGTTCCAGCTCGACGAGGACGTGAAGGAAGAAACGCGGCTCAAGTACCGCTACATCGACCTGCGCCGCGACGTGATGCAGAAGCGCCTGCGCCAGCGGCACGCGATCACGCGTTCGATGCGCGAGTACCTCGACGGCAATGGCTTCATCGACGTCGAGACCCCGATGCTGACCAAGGCGACGCCGGAAGGCGCGCGCGATTACCTCGTGCCGAGCCGCACGCAGCCGGGCAAGTTCTTCGCGCTGCCGCAGTCGCCGCAGATCTTCAAGCAACTGCTGATGATGTCGGGCTTCGACCGCTACTACCAGATCGTGCGCTGCTTCCGCGACGAGGACCTGCGCGCCGATCGCCAGCCCGAGTTCACGCAGCTCGACATCGAGACCTCGTTCCTGACGCGCGACGACATCATGGGACTGATGGAAGCCCTGGTACGGAAGCTGTTCAAGGACGTGCTCGGCCAGTCGCTGCCCGAGCCGTTCCCGCGCATGACGTACGCCGAGGCGATGCGCCGCTACGCATCCGACAAGCCGGACCTGCGCATCCCGCTCGAGCTCGTCGACGTCGCCGATCTCGTCAAGGACTGCGAGTTCAAGGTGTTCTCCGGCCCGTCCGCGGATCCGGAGGGCCGTGTCGCTGCGCTGCGCGTGCCGCAGGGCGGCGAGAAGCTGTCGCGCAAGCAGATCGACGACTACTCCGCGTTCGTCGCTCGCTACGGCGCGAAGGGCCTCGCGTACATCAAGGTCAACGACGTGGCGAAGGGCCGCGAAGGCCTGCAGTCGCCGATCCTGAAGTTCCTGTCCGACGCCGCTGTCGCGGGCCTGATGCAGCGCACCGGTGCGCAGACGGGCGACCTGATTTTCTTCGGTGCGGACAAGGCAAAGGTCGTCAACGACGCGATCGGCGCGTTGCGCCTCAAGGTGGGCCAGGACCTCGGCCTCGTCGCCGCGGGCTGGGCGCCGCTCTGGGTCATCGACTTCCCGATGTTCGAATGGGATCCGGACTCCAAGCGCTGGGCGGCGATGCACCACCCGTTCACGGCGCCGGTCAGCGACGACGCGGCCGCGCTCAAGGCGAGCCCGGGCCAAGCCCTCGCGCGTGCCTACGACATGGTGCTGAACGGCTCGGAGATCGGCGGCGGCTCGGTGCGTATCCATCGCAACGAGATGCAGTCGACCGTGTTCGAGATGCTCGGCATCGGCGCCGAGGAGGCCGAAAAGAAGTTCGGCTTCCTGCTCGACGCGCTCAAGTTCGGCGCGCCGCCGCACGGCGGCATCGCGTTCGGACTCGATCGACTGGCGATGCTGATGGCCGGCGCCGACTCGATCCGTGACGTCATTGCGTTCCCGAAGACGCAGAACGCCACCTGCCCGCTGACCGACGCCCCGACCGAAGTGTCGGAGCAGCAGCTGCGCGACCTGCACATCCGCGTCAAGCTGCCCGTCAAGGAGTGATGGCGGAAGCGCGCGAGCCGGTCATCCTCGTTCACGGCCTGTGGATGACCGGGCTGGAATTCGGGGTATTGCGCCAGCGCCTGCAGGCGCGGCACGGCTTCGACGTGCACGTGTTTTCGTATCCGTCCATGCACGGCAACGTCGACGAGATCGTGGCGGAGCTCGCCGAGCTTGCGCATCAGCTGGCGGCGGGCGCCGGCCGCGTCCACCTCGTGGGGCACAGCCTTGGCGGCGCGATCGTATATCGCGCGCTGGAGCAGCAGGGCATGCGCGATCTGCCCGGCAATGCGGTGCTGCTCGGTTCACCGCTGAATGGCAGTCGCGCTGCGAACGGAGTGGGGCGGCTCAACCTGCTGCGTCCACTGATCGGACCGCACGCGCTGGCCGAACTGGCGCAACCCTGCGGTCGTTGCTGGCCTGGAGATTGCGGGCGCTCGCTCGGCGCCATCGCCGGGACGCGGCGCCTCGGCACCGGCCAGTTTTTCGCGCACTTCAATGAAGAGAACGACGGCACCGTGGCGGTCAGCGAGACGGTGATTCCCGGTCTCAATGACCACCTCTTGCTGCCGCACAGTCACGTCGGGATGCTGTTCGCGAAAGACGTCGCCGCGCAGGTGGGGTATTTCCTGCGGCATGGGCGCTTTGCGCAGGAGACGGGAAGTCGAGCCAGGGCGGATGGTGGGTGAGGGCGTTCGTTCCGGGTCTGTTCCGGGCGAGCGGAAAGGCAGACACGCTCGCCCGGCAAAGACC
>JBAVIQ010000200.1:0-15099 GCA_049687035.1 Steroidobacteraceae bacterium | reverse complement strand
CTTCGCGCCCGTCCGGCGCCACGATCCCCCAGCCCACGCCGGCGATGTCGCCGACGTGGCTGTCGTGCGAGCGCGTCATCGCGCCCGGGTGGAACGCGGTGATCTGGTTGTCGTCGATGTCCGTCGTGATGAACGCCTGCGCGGTGAACTCGTCGTCGAGCTCGCGCACGTAGTCGAGGCTGACGTTGCAGGCTTTCAGCCAGCGCCGGTACGGCTCGAAGTCGTGACCCACCGTCCCCATCGGCGCGCCTTTCTCGCCGAGCAATTGCAGGTTGTAGGCGATGTTGCCAGCGCAGCCGCCGAAGTTGCGCCGCATGCTCGGCACCAGGAACGACACGTTCAGCATGTGGATGCGGTCGGCGAGGATGTGCTCGCGGAAATGACCGGGAAATACCATGACGGTGTCGAATGCCAGGGAGCCGCAGACTAGTGCTGTCATAGGGAAAGGGGAGGAAGGGGGAGGAAGGACAGGAAGGGAAGAAGGGTCAGAAGAGGCGGTCCCAGAGGATCAGCGCCCAGGTCAAGAATAGCAGCACGAGGCCGAAGAAGACCGCCGCCGAGCCGACGTCCTTCGCGAATCCGGACAGCGGATGCCGTTCGACGCCGATACGGTCCACCACCACCTCGATTCCGGTATTGAGCAGTTCGATGACGAGCAGCAACAGCATGCTGCCCACCAGCAACACCCGCTCGACTCCGTTCTCGCCGAGCCAGAGTCCAGCCGGGATCAGCACGCACGCGAGCCAGACTTCCTGGCGGAAGGCGGCTTCGCTGCGGTAACACTGCTGGATGCCGCGCCTTGAATTCATCGTCGCGAGCCACAGCCTTGTCAGCCCGGTCGGGCGGCCGCTCTCGCGCAGTTCTTCGGTCACGCAGCTTTCCAGGTCAGGTCGAGTTGTTTCGCCGCACGTACATCGTCGAGGCGACGCACTGGCAGGGTCCACGGCGCGCCCTTGAGCTTATCAGGCTCGGTCTCGGCTTCATGCCGGATCGCGATCATGGCGTCCACGAAGGCGTCCAGTTCTTCCTTCGACTCGGTCTCGGTCGGCTCGATCAGCAGGCATTCGGGCACCAGCAGCGGGAAGTAAGTCGTCGGCGCGTGGAAACCGTAATCCAGCAGGCGCTTGGCAAAATCCATTGCGTTCGTGCCCCACTCACGCGCCTCGTGCCGCAGCGTGACGATGAACTCGTGGCTCGCCCGCCGTTCCGGGTACGCGAGTTCGAACCCGGCGGCCCGCAGTCGCGCCGCCAGGTAATTCGAGTTCAGCGTTGCGAACTCCGACACGCGCTGCATGCCGTCGCGGCCGAGCATGCGCATGTAGATGTACGCGCGCAGCAGCACACCGGTGTTACCCATGAAGGTCGAAAGCCGGCCGATCGTCTGTGGCAGGTCCTTTTCGTCGAGCCAGCGGTAGCGGTCGCCGTCTCGGCCCACGATCGGCACCGGCATGAACGGCAGCAGCCGCTCGCTGACACCCACCGCGCCCGAGCCCGGACCGCCGCCGCCATGTGGCGTCGAGAATGTCTTGTGCAGGTTCATGTGGATGACGTCGAACCCCATGTCGCCCGGTCGTACCTTGCCCAGGATCGCGTTGAGGTTCGCACCGTCGTAGTACAGCAAGCCGCCGGCCTCGTGCACGATCCGGCGCAGGTCGTCGATGTGGCGTTCGAACACCCCGATCGTCGACGGGTTGGTCAGCATGATGCCGGCCGTCTGCGGACCGACCGCAGCCTGGAGCGACTCGAGGTCGATGTCGCCATTGTGCAGCGTCGGGATTTCCTTCACCGTGCAGCCGCACATCGTCGCGGTCGCCGGGTTGGTGCCGTGCGCGGCATCGGGCACGATGATCTCGATGCGAGCGAAGTCCTTGCGAGCCTTGTGGTACGCACGAATCATGGCCACGCCGGCGAACTCGCCCTGCGCGCCCGCCATCGGCGTGAGCGACACGCCGCGCATGCCGGTCACTTCCTTCAGCATTTCCTGCAGCTCGAACAGGATCTGCAGGATGCCCTGCCCCGTCGATTCCGGCGCGAGCGGATGCCGGTTGAGCAGCTCGGGCAGCATCGCGTACTGGTTACAGGCCTTCGGGTTGTACTTCATCGTGCACGACCCGAGCGGGTAGAAGTGCGTGTCGATGGAGAAGTTGAGCTGCGACAGGCGCGTGAAATGACGCACCGCCTGCAGCTCCGACACCTCGGGCAACAGCGGCGCACTGGCGCGGCGCAAGGCCGCGGGCACGAGCGATTCGACCGGTGCCTGCGGGTACTGTGCGTCGGCGCTGCGGCCGGGCGCAGAGTGCTCGAATATCAGCTTTTCATGCATGGCTTTCATTCCTGGGCTCAGGCCGCGGCCGCGGAGCTGCGCATCACGTCGGCGAGCGCCTGCGCATAGGTGTCGATGTCGGCGAGCGTGCGTGTTTCGGTAGCACACACCAGCAGCGCAGCCCCGAGCGACGGGAAGCGCGCAGAAATGTCCGCACCGCCGATGATCCCGCGTCGCGCGAGCGACTCGAGCACCGGCTTGACTGGGCGATCGAGCAACAGCACCGCCTCGTGGAACCGCGGTCGATCGAAGGCGAGCCGCACACCCGGCACGCGCGTGAGCGCATCCACCAGCTGCTGCGTGCGCTGCATCGACGTCGCTGCCACCTGCGCGAGGCCCTTCGCCCCGAGCAGTGACATGTAGATCGTCGCAGCCGTCACCAGCAGCCCCTGGTTGGTGCAGATGTTGGACGTCGCCTTGCTGCGACGGATGTGCTGCTCGCGCGCCTGCAACGTCAGGGTGAAACCGGTCTTGCCGTCGAGATCGAGCGTGCGGCCGATGATGCGGCCCGGCATCTGGCGCACGTGTTCCGTGCGCGCCGCCATGAAGCCGAAGTACGGGCCGCCCGATGACAACGGCACGCCGAGCGGCTGCCCGTCGCCGATGGCGATGTCGGCGCCGAGCTTGCCCCACTGGCCCGGCGGCTTCAGTACTGCGAGCGACGTCGGGTTGACCACGCCGATCATCAACGCATTGTTCGCGTGGGCCCAGTCAGTCGCGGCGTCGACGTCTTCGAGCGTGCCGAAGAAATTCGGCTGTTGCAGCACCACGGCCGTGATGTCCTGGCCGCTGTATTGCTCGAGTGCCGAGACCAGCGTCTGTCCACCCTTCTGGTCGTACGGCAACAGCTCGAACGCGAGGTTCTGGTTGCCGGCAATGACCTGCACCACGTCGCGGTAGGTCGGGTTGAGCGCCACGGGCAACAGGATGCGCTGCGACTTCGACTTGCGATTGGCGCGCACGGCCATCAGGCACGCTTCGGCGAGGCCCGAAGCGCCGTCATAGAGCGATGCGTTCGAAATGTCGAGCGCCGTCAGGCTCGCCATCATCGTCTGGTACTCGTACAGCAACTGCAGCGTGCCCTGGCTCGCTTCGGCCTGGTACGGTGTGTAGGCGCTGTAGAACTCGCCACGCGTCACGATCGCCCACACCGCAGACGGTATGTGGTGCTCGTATGCGCCCGCGCCGATGAAGTTGAGCGGGCGGCCGTCGCGCGTCGCGAAGTCGGCCATCAGCCGGCCGACCTCCATCTCGTTGAGCGCCGGCGGCACGCCCGGCAGGCCGGGAGCGCGGAGATTCGCGGGGATTTCATCAAACAGCGCGTCGATGTCCGGCGCGCCGATCGCTTCGAGCATCGTGCGGATGTCGTCTTCCGTATGCGGGATGAAAGGCATGACGCCCTCCGTGATTCAATGCGTCTCGGCAGCGAGGGCGGCGGCGTAGGCCGTGGCATCGAGCATCGCCGCAAACTGCGCCTTGTCGTCCGGGCGCACGCGCATGATCCAGCCGGCGCCGTACGGATCCTGGTTGATCAGTTCGGGCTGGCCGCCGAGGTCGGCATTGCCGGCCACGACTTCGCCGCTGACCGGGCTGTAGACGTCCGACGCAGCCTTCACCGATTCGACGACCGCGGCGGCTTCGCCCGCGTTCACGTGACGGCCCGGTTCCGGCGCCTCGACGAACACGAGATCGCCCAACGCCTGTTGCGCGTGGTCGGAGATGCCGATGGTGATCGTGCCGTCAGCCTCGAGGCGCGCCCACTCATGGGATTTGAGGAAGCGGAGATCGGCGGGTACGTTGCTCATGACGGAATCCTTGGAGAGTTCTAAAGGTTGAAACGCAGGCGTTGCAGAATACTGTGTCGTTATCGGGTCGTTTACAGGGCGACGGCGACTTTGCCGTTGCGCACGAACGGCGGTCGCACGACGCGCGCCGCGACGAGCTTGCCGCGGATCTCGACCTCGCAGCGGTCTCCCGTCCGGGCAGGCACGCGCGCAAGGCCAATCGAGCGCTGCAGCGTGGGCGAGAACGTGCCGCTGGTGATCTCGCCCTCGCCTACGGCGGCGACGATCACCTTCTGGTGCGAACGCAGCACCGCACGGTCTTCGACCAGCAGTCCGACGAGCTTGCGGGTATCGCCACTTGCCGTCTGCGCAACGAGCGCGCCGCGGCCGATGAAATCGCGGTCCTGCGGCTCCCACGCGATCGTCCAGCCGAGGCCCGACTCGAGCGGCGACGTGGTCTCGTCCATGTCGTTGCCGTAGAGGTTCATGCCGGCCTCGAGGCGCAGCGTGTCGCGCGCGCCGAGTCCGCACGGTGCCACGCCCGCAATGCGCAGACCCTGCCACAGCGCAACGGCGTGTTCGGCAGGCAGCATGATTTCGAAGCCGTCTTCGCCGGTGTAGCCGGTGCGTGCGATGAAGAGGCTGCCCGCGTCGAGGCCGAAGAACGGCCCGATCTCGAGCGCACGCCTGGCGATCGCCGGTTCGATGACGCTCGCAGCCTTGGCCCGCGCGTTGGGGCCCTGCACGGCAATCATGGCGAGCTCGGTGCGCGGCTCGACCTCCACGCCGTATCCGGCGGCCACCTGGCGCAGCCACTCGATGTCCTTGTCGCGCGTGCCGGCGTTGACGACCATGCGATACCACTGGTCGTTCATGTAGTAGACGATCAGGTCGTCGATCACACCACCGTGGTCACGCAGCATGCAGGAATACAGCGCCTTGCCGGGCTGCGTCAGCTTCGCGACGTCGTTCGCGAGCAGGCGACGCAGGTAGTCGCGCACGCGGTCACCGCGCAGGTCGACCACGCACATGTGCGAGACGTCGAACATGCCGGCGTCGCCGCGCACGGCGTGGTGCTCCTCGATCTGCGAGCCGTAGTTGACGGGCATGTCCCAGCCGCCGAAGTCGACGGTGCGGGCCCCGGCGGCGACGTGGGTCTCGAAAAGCGGTGTGCGCAATCCCATGACTTCAGTATCCCGTCCCGGCCTTGCCGAGTGTCGCGACCAAAAAAAAGGGCGGCAAGCCGCTCAAAAACGACCTGCCGCCCCTCTGTCCTTTGACCTGAGAGATCGGGAACCGGCCCCAGGCCGATGCCGCACCCCTTCGGTGGGTCCGCAACGAGGCGGACCGCTCTCCAGAGCCCATCAGGTGCTGCCGTTGTTTTGCCTGAGCGTTTCCGGGCGGGTTGCGCCTTCGGCGGGCCGTTTTCCGGCCACTCTTCGAACAGACCTTGCGATGGGTAAACCAACTTTACCCCACCCGCCAAGCCCGGACCACAGTGCAGTTGCCGCAATCCTCCCTCTCCCGCCGAGCGGACGAGGGCCGCGACGACGACAGCGGCTTGCCAATGCCCCGCGGGGACCGGAACATCGCGTCCTTCTATATAGAGAGGTCACCGCATGCGCCCGGTCCTGTCCGCCCTGGTCCTGCTGCTCGCCCTGCCCCTGTCCGCGCCGGTCCAGGCGCAGGATAAAGCGAGTGCCGCCAAGGACTTGCATGCGCTTTTCGATGCCGAGTGGGAGCGCGGCCTGCGCGAGAATCCGACCGCCGCGACGTACATCGGCGACCACCGCTTCGACGACCGGTGGCCGGACCTCTCCCCGGCTGCCCTGAAGGCCTCCTACGAGGGCGACAAGGCAGTCATCGCCGCGCTCGACCAGATCGACCCGCAACAGCTGACCCCCGAGGACCAGCTCAACCGCGACCTGTTCCGCCGCCAGCACCAGGCGAGCATCGACACGTACGACTACGGCTCGCAGTACACGCCGCTCTCGCAGCGCGGCGGACTCGCCTCGATGCACCGCATCGCGGACGTCGTCGTGTTCAAGACGGTCAAG
Organism: Steroidobacteraceae bacterium; assembly: GCA_049687035.1. Classification (GTDB taxonomy): domain Bacteria; phylum Pseudomonadota; class Gammaproteobacteria; order Steroidobacterales; family Steroidobacteraceae; genus RPQJ01. The sequence goes on along the minus strand of JBAVIQ010000200.1, from coordinate 8,935 downwards.
GACTACGAGCAGTGGCTGAGCCGCATCGGCACGATCGACCAGCTCGTGGACCAGAACATCGCGTTGATGCGCGAAGGCGTCAAGCGCGGACAGGTGCCGCCGAAGATCATCATGCAGCGCGTGCCGCCGCAGCTCGACAAGCAGATCGTCACTGATCCGACGCAGAGCCCGTTCTACGAGGCCTTCAGGAAGATGCCGGACTCGATCCCGGCCGCCGAGCAGGCACGCCTGCAGGCTGCCGCGCGCGATGCGATCACGAAGACGGTGGTGCCTTCGTACACGAAGCTCAAGCAGTACGTCGTCAACGAATACCTGCCGCAAACCCGCGATACCGTGGGCCTGTGGGACACGCCGAACGGCGAGGCCCGCTACGCCGAACTCGCGCGCTTCTACACCACGACCAACCTGACGCCGGACGAGATCCACGAGATCGGGCTGAAGGAAGTTGCGCGCATCCACGAAGAGATGCTGAAAGTCATCGCGAAGACCGGCTTCAAGGGCAGCTTCGAGGAATTCCTGACCTACCTGCGCACCGACCCGAAGTTCCGCTACACGGACCCGCAGGACCTGCTGCATGCGTACGAGGCGATGGCGAAGCGCGTCGACCCGCTGTTGCCGCAGTACTTCGGCAAGCTGCCGCGCATGCCGTACGGCGTGCGGCCGATTGCGGAGCAGATCGCACCGGACACCACGACAGCCTACTACCAGGGCCCGGCGATGGACGGCAAGCGCGCGGGGTACTACTACGTCAATCTCTACAAGCCGGAGGAACGCCCGAAGTACGAAATCCCGGTGCTGACAATTCACGAAGCCGTGCCGGGCCACCACCTGCAGATCGCGCTGGCGAAGGAACTCGGCGAGCTGCCGAAGTTCCGCCGTGGCTTCGAGGCGACTGCATTCGTCGAAGGCTGGGGCCTCTACAGCGAGAGCCTCGGCGAAGAGATGGGTTTCTACGACGACCCGTACGACAAGTTCGGCCAGCTGACGTACGAGATGTGGCGCGCCGTGCGCCTCGTCGTCGACACCGGCCTGCACCACAAGCACTGGACCCGGCAGCAGGCGATCGACTACTTCAAGGCCAATGCCGCGAAGACCGAACTCGACATCATCAACGAGATCGACCGCTACATCGGCAACCCGGGCCAGGCACTCGCGTACAAGATCGGCGAGCTGAAAATCAAGCAGCTGCGCGGCGAGGCCACGCAACAGCTCGGCGGCCAGTTCGACATCCGTGCGTTCCACGACGTGGTGCTCGGCAGCGGCGCGATCCCGCTCGACGTGCTCGAAGCCAACGTGCGCCGCTGGATCGCCGCGACGAAGGCCGCGCACCCATGAGCAGCCCCATCGCCCGTCGCCAGAGCACGCCCGTCCGCATCGGCCCGGTGACGGTCGGCGGCGGTCACCCGGTCGTCGTGCAGTCAATGACCAACACCGACACCGCCGACGTCGAAGGCACGGCACTGCAGATTCGCGCGCTCGCCATCGCGGGCTCCGAACTCGTGCGTGTCACCGTCAACACCGACGAGGCGGCGGCGGCCGTGCCGCACATCGTCGAGCGACTGGCGCAGCTCGGCGTGTCGGTGCCGATCGTCGGCGATTTCCACTTCAACGGGCACAAGCTGCTACGCGAGCATCCTGCGTGTGCCGGGGCGCTCGCGAAGTACCGCATCAACCCGGGCAACGTCGGGCGCGGAGCCAAGCGCGATCCGCAGTTCACCGAGATGGTCGAGACGGCCTGTCGCCACGACAAGCCGGTGCGCATCGGGGTCAACTGGGGCAGCCTCGACCAGGACCTGCTCACGCGCCTGATGGACGAGAACTCGAAGCGGGCGCAGCCGCTGGAGGCGAACGACGTCGTGCGTGAGGCGCTGGTGGTCTCCGCGCTCGAGAGCGCTGCGCGTGCCGAGGAGATCGGCCTGCGGCACGATCGCATCGTGATCTCGTGCAAGGTCAGTGGCGTGCAGGACCTGATCGGCGTCTATCGCAACATCGCGCGCCGTTGCGACTACGCCCTGCATCTCGGCCTGACCGAGGCCGGCATGGGTTCCAAGGGCATCGTCGCGTCGACGGCGGGCATCTCCGTGCTGCTGCAGGAAGGCATCGGCGACACGATCCGCGTCTCGCTCACACCCGAGCCCAATGGCGACCGCACGCAGGAGGTGCTCGTGGCGCAGGAGATCCTGCAGACGATGGGCCTGCGCTCCTTCACGCCGATGGTTATCGCCTGCCCCGGTTGCGGGCGTACGACCTCGACGTATTTTCAGCAACTCGCGCAGGACATCCAGTCGCACCTGCGGCAGCGCATGCCCGAATGGCGCAAACGCTACGCCGGCGTCGAACAGATGACCGTCGCGGTCATGGGCTGCGTGGTGAACGGCCCGGGCGAGAGCAAGCACGCGAACCTCGGCATCAGCCTGCCCGGAACGGGCGAGCGCCCGGTGGCGCCGGTCTACATCGACGGCGAGAAAGGTCCTACACTCAAGGGCGAGCGCATCGCCGAAGAGTTCCAGCAACTGGTCGAGGACTACGTCGCACGGACTTACGGCCGCGCCTGACCGGGGGTTGGCCATGGCAACGCTGGGCTCACTGCGGACGACGACTGGCGCTGAGCGCCGGTTCTACGGCGGCATGGCCGTCGCCATCCTCGCGGTCGCGGTCCTGGGTTTCGCGCGGACGTACTTCCTGCGCCCAATCCTGCCGGTACCCACGCCTGCGCCGCTGGCACTCACGCACCTCGTGCACCTGCACGCGGTCCTGTTCACCACCTGGGTCGTGCTGCTGTTCATCCAGACGCGTCTCGTGGCTGCCCGACGTATCGACCTGCACCGTCGACTCGGTGTCATCGCTGCAGGTATGGCGATCGTGATGGTAGTGGTCGGTGTGCTCGTCGCACTGCACGCAGTGCACCGTGGCATTGCCCCGTTCGGCATGGATCCGCATCGCTTCCTGGTCGTGCCGCTGGTCGCGATCACGCTGTTTGCGGTACTCGTCGTCGCGGGAATGCGCGCGCGCCGGCGCGACGCACAGGCACACAAGCGCTACATGCTGCTCGGCACGATCGCGCTGTTGCCACCCGCGGTGGCGCGGTGGGCGCTGCTGCTGGGACTTGGCCCACCGATAGTGCTCGCAGTGGCCACGTTGTTCGTCGTGCCGCTCTTCGTCTGGGACTGGAAGGCGCTCGGACGCATCCACGCAGTCACGCTCTGGGGTGGATTGCTCATCGCGGTGTCCGGACCGGCACGACTGCTGATCGCGCGGACCGACACGTGGGTCGCCGTGGCCAACTGGCTCGCGGGCCTGGTGCAGTAGAGCGCACGGCGCGGTTGATTCTCGCCCGCCTCCGTCAGCCTTCGAGGTGTTCGTTCCGCGGCCACGCCGATGCATCGATCGTGGCGCGGTAGGCATGCCAGGTCGCATGCCCGATCAAGGGCAGCGTGATCCCGAGCAGGGCCATGACCAGCGCGAACCCCGCGCCTTGCTCGCGCCCCAGCAGCAGCAGCGCGAAGCCCGGGGCCACGGCGAGCACGATCAGCGCCGCCCACACGGCCATCGCCGGCTTGTTACGCAGCACCGCATTGATGCTGGTCACGACGGCGGTGATCGAATCGGCTTCGCGTTCCACCAGCATGGGCAATGAAAACGCGGCCGCCGAGAACACGATCACCGCGAAGATGGAGCCTACGGCGCTGCCGATGCCCAGGAACTGGACGTAGTCGGTCCAGTCGGGCGTCGTCATGTCGACCGGGAAGAAGATATGGACGGCCGAGGCGGCGCGCCACCACACGAGGAAGACGATCATCAGCATCAGCGCAAAAACCATCAGGTTGCCGAAGGCGCGCCGCTCCTCGATGAAACACCGCCGCAGCGAAGGCTGCAGCCCGCGCTCGATCTGTTCACTGATCGAATACATGCCCACCGCAAGCAACGGCGCGATCAGGATGAAGCCCGAAACCAGCGCCAGCAGTTCGAAATAGCCGCCGAAGCGGATGGCGATGTACGCGAGCGCCCAGCTCAGCAGGACGACGACCGCACCGTAGGTCAGGCTCTGGCGCGGCGCGACCTTGAAGTCGGCCCAGGCGTGCGCGAGCCAACCGATCGGCTCCCAGGTGCCGAGCGTGCGGCAGGGCGCGACGAAGGGCAGCGCATCTGGAACGTCGGTGGCGACCGCGGACGAACCGGGCTCGTGCGGCACCTCAGGCGAGGCATTGGTCATCATCGGCTGCTTCCCCCGAATCAGCGTGCTGCCCTTTTTACACCCTCGCCCGCACTTCGTGCGACCTCTCCCGTTGCGCGGGAGAGGTGAAGATCAGCCGAGCAGCAGCCGGTCCGCCTCGGGATCCACTTCCGTCATCAGGTCGACAGGCTGCCGCGCAAACCGCATCGCGGCCGCGTAACCGCGCCGGTCGCCGCCGTGATCGATCATCCATTGGGCGTGTTCGCACAACAGCGTCAGCTGCAGGGCCCGCGCCAGCGTCATTGCGAGCCGCCGCGCGCCGGCCTGCAGCACTTCGGGCTCCTGCCCGCTCTCGAGCACGAGTGCGACGCGTTCCAGCGCACCGAGCGCCTGCTGCGTCGCGGCGACCATCCGCGGCTCCGCGACGGTCCGCAGGCAGCCGGAAGCCCGCGCCATCAGCGCCGCCAGCCCCGAGTGCAGGTCACTGCGCAGCAGCGCATCGAGCGACAGGACGTTGGTCGTGCCTTCCCAGATCGGCAGCACGTGCGTGTCGCGCAGCAACTGCGGCAGGCCGGTGTTCTCGACGTAACCCGCCCCGCCGAAGGTCTCGATCACCTCGGTCACGACCGCTACCGCCTGCTTGCCGGTGATCAGCTTGGTGAGCGGGGTCATGAGCCGCAGCAGTGCGCGCTGCTGGTCGTCGATCTCGTTGCGCTCGAGCCGGCCGTTCAGCTCGACCAGCAGGAAGGTCATCAGGAACGCGCCCCACGTCTCGGCTTCGAGACCGGCGAGCGTGTCGGCGTGCAGCGGCAGCTGCTCGAGCCGCTGGCCGAAGGCACTGCGTTCCCTGGCGTAGGAGCGGGCCAACGACAGGCCGCGACGCATGGACGAAACCGCGCAGACGCTGTTCCACATCCGCGTGACGCCGAGCATCGGCTCGATCGAGCGGGTGCCATTCAATGGCGGGCCGACCAGCGTCGCGCGCGTGCCATCTAGCAGTAACTCGGCCGTCGGCACCTTGCGTGTGCCGAGCTTGTCCTTGAGCCGGTCGACGCGAATGCCGTTCAGCCTGCCGTCGAGATCGCGGACCTCGATGTAGAACATCGCCAGGCCCTTGCCGCCAGGCGGGTTGCCTTCCGGGCGCGCGAGCGTGAGCGTCATCTGCGCCGTGACGGCCGACGTGAACCACTTGCGGCCGTACAGCCGCCAGCCGCCCTCGTCGTCAGGCACCGCCCGCGTTTCGGAACGGCCGACGTCGGAACCGCCGGTGGTCTCGGTCATCCACTGGCCGCTGGTCCAGAACGTCGCGGGGTCACGGGAGGTGAGGTGCGGCAACGCGCGATCGATCAGCTCGTGGTTGCCGGAGTCGAGCAGGCAGCGCGCCGCGCCATCGGTCATCGCAAGCGGGCACGTGTAGACATCCGACGACGGGTGGAACAGGTAGACCTTGAGGAACTGCGCGATGCGAGCGTGACGGCCCAGCGCCGGCTCGTAGCCGGTTGCGACCAGGCCGTGCTTCGCAGCGAGGCGCTCGGCCTCGCGCCACAACGGCGACACCACGACTTGGTCGATGCGCTTGCCCCAGGCGTCCCATTGCGTCAGCACGGGTTCGTTGGCGAGATCGGCCTGTTGCATCTGGTACAGGTCGCCGCCGGCGAGCGCACCCAGCTCGCGCAGCTCATCGCGCAGTTCTGCAACGATGGGTGCGGGCAGCGTGCGCTTGATCCACGACCCCAGCAGCGGGTCGTCGTCGAATTGATTGCCGAGGCCCGGCGGGGACTGCGTGAAGAGCGTGTCGGGCCAGTCTTGATTCTGCATCGCGAGACTCCGCAGGCCCGGTGGCCTGCCCGTGTTAATTCGTCGCGGCCGTCCGCCGTGCGAGTTGCGGGGCATCGCCGCCCACGCCAAGTGCGCGCTCGACCAGCGTGCGGCGGAGGTACGGCTGGCTCGTCACCAGTGACATGCCGAAACGCCGCAGTCCGGCGATGGCCACGCTCTTCTCGGTGAAGAGCCGGTTGAGAGTGTCGCAGATCCCCAGGACGACAGCGTTCTCGCTCCGGCGCCAGCGTTCGTAGCGGCGCAGCACGCGCAAGCCATGCAGCTCTTCGCCCTTCGCGGCAGCTTCGGCGAACACCTGCACGAGGCTCGCGCAATCGAGGAAACCGAGGTTCACGCCCTGCCCCGCCAGCGGATGGATCGTGTGAGCCGCATCGCCCACCAGCGCCAGTCGAGGCTGCACGTAGGTGCGCGCATGCCACAGCGCGAGCGGGTACCCAGCGCGGCCGCTCGCCAGCGTTGCCATGCCGAGCACGTGGTCGCTGGCGATCGAGACCCGCTCGCTGAACTCCGCCTCGCTCGCTGCCTGCAATGACGCGGCTTCGTCCGGCGTCGTGCTCCACACGAGCGAAACGCGCCCGTCCTTGAGCGGCAGGAACGCGAGCGGACCGTGCGGCAGGAAGCGTTGCCAGGCCGTCGCGCGGTGCGGCTTCTCGGTCTGCAGGTGAGCGACCACCGCCGTCTGGTCATAAGCCCAACCCGAGCGGCCGATGCCGGCGAGCTGGCGCGCGACCGACTGGCTGCCGTCCGCACCGATCACGAGCTGGCACGTGAGCCGCCGGCCATCCTCGAGCATGACGCGCGCCGAGCTTGCATCGATCTCCAGGCCGGTGAGCGCACTGCGCACTGCAGTCACGCCACGCAGCAGCGGTGACTCGTGCAGTGCCCACTGCACGCGCAGGTTCTCGACGATGTGGCCGAGGTTGGGTTCCGCGGTCTCAGCCGCGGAGAATTTCAGCGCATCCGGGCGGTCCGGCGTGCTCGCAGCGTCCCAGACGACCATGTCGCTGTATGGCGACGCATGCGGAGCAATGGCATCCCATGCGCGGGCCGCGGTCAGGATACGCTCTGACGCTCGCGACAGCGCCGACACGCGCAGGTCCATTGCGCGATCGTCCGGCTGGCGCGGTGGGACCGGGTCTATCAGCGAGATCTTCCAGCCGGAAAGCGCGTCTTCGCGCGCCATCAGCGCGGCAAGGCAGGTGCCGACCATGCCGCTGCCGATGATGACGACGTCGAAATCGAACTTGCGGCGCTGCGTGGCCATGCTCAGCGGGTCCCGGCGAGGGGTACGCCACGGGCGAGTCGCGGTACGCGCTCAGCCGCACCCACGCTCAACCGTGCGAGCGCGGACTTGGCGGGCGGCAGCATGTCGAAGGCGAGGATGCCAAGACTGCGCAAGCTCCGCAGCACGCCCAACGGCGTGGCGAACAGCCGTACGAGGCCATCGGTGAAGGCGACGATGCGGCGGCGATCGGTCTCGCGCCAGTCGGCATAGTCCTGCAGCAGTCCGGCATCGCCCGCATCCATGGTGCCGGCCACGCGCCTGTCGGCGATGACTTCGGCGAGGCTCATCGCATCGCGCAATCCGAGATTGAAACCCTGCCCTGCGATCGGGTGCAGGCCCTGCGCGGCGTTACCGACCACCGCGAGCCGCTGGGCGATGTGCCGGTCGGCCCGGGACAACATCAGGTTGTATGACGAGCGCTGGCCGATGCGCAGGAAACGGCCGAGCCGGAATCCGAACGCCGCCTGGAACTCGCGCAGGAACTCATCGTCCGACAACGCCAGCATCCGCTCGACTGCGGCGGGCTCGCGGGTCCAGACCATGCCGCAGCGACCATCGGTCAGCGGCAGGATCGCGATCGGGCCTTCTTCGGTGAAACGCTCGTACGCGACGTAGTCGTGGAAGCGCTGCGTGGTCATGACGGCCGTGATTGCGACCTGCTCGTAGCCGATGTGGTCAGCGTCTATGCCCGCCTGGTCGCGGACCAGCGAGCGAATCCCATCGGCGGCCACGACCAGCCTGGCGCCGAGCGAGCGGGCCTCACCCGCCACCTCGTAGTGAACGACACGGCTCACGCCTGCCAGTTCGCTGCCCGTCACCCTGGCCGGCGCAATCACCTCGACCGCAGGCGCCAGGGACAGGCCCTGCCACAGCGCCGCGCCGATCGCGCGGTTCGGCACGACGTAGCCGAGGGCTTCGAGCCCCTGCTCCGCGGCGTCGATGCGCGCGCTGCCGAAGCGGCCCTGGTCTGAAACGTGAATCTTGCGGATGGGCGCGGCCTCGCGTTCCATGCCGGCCCAGACGCCCAAGGTCTTGAAGGCGCGGACGGTGCCATTGGCGAGCGCGGTCGTGCGTTCGTCAAAACTCGGGTGCTGCTCGCCCTGCCCGGGCGGCACGGCTTCGATCAGGGCAATGCGGAGTCCGAGCGGCGCGAGCGACAAGGCCAGCGAGGCGCCGACCAATCCACCGCCGACGATGGCGAGGTCGTATTCGGCAGGCGTCGTACTCAACGGCATTCCCCTGTCAGGCGGCCGACGCCATCACGCGCTCGATTTCAGCCGTGGTGCGCGGCAGGCCCGCTGTCAGCAGTTCGTAGCCGGTGGCGGTGACGAGCACGTCGTCCTCGATCCGCACGCCGATGTTCCACCAGCGCTTCGGCACGCCCTTGGTGCCGGCCGGGATGTAAATGCCCGGTTCGACCGTCAGCGCCATGCCCGGCTCGAAGACGCGCCATTCGGTGCCGACCTTGTATTCGCCGACGTCGTGCACGTCCATGCCGAGCCAGTGCCCGGTGCGGTGCATGTAGAACTTGCGGTAAGCCTCTTCCTTGATCAACGCCGGCACCCGGCCCTTGAGCAGGCCGACCTTGACCAGGCCCTGCGTGATGGCGCGGACCGCCGCATCGTGCGGCTCATTCC
>JBAVIQ010000199.1:0-2622 GCA_049687035.1 Steroidobacteraceae bacterium | reverse complement strand
ATCTGCCCCGGTTGGTCCCCGCGATCCATGTCGGCGACCACATCGAACACGGTCCCGTTGCCAGCGCGGGTCTCGATCCCCTCGAGCTTGAGGTGAGTCGGCTGTCCGTCACCTTCGACGATGTCGGTCATGACGACGGCCCGGTCATCCGCATCGAGCCACCCGAACCGGCAGCCCACCACCGGCCCATCGATGAGCGCATCTTCGGTGTCTTCGGCGCAGGCAAGGAATGCGACGCGTCCGTCGTCGGTCACTGCAGCGTCGGTGAAGCCAAACGGCACGCCCGCCACATCGCCGAGATGAACTTCGAAAATGCGGCGGGCCGGCGGGAACGGATTGCGACCGTCGAGCCAACCCACGAATTTTTGCAGCGAGACGTCGAGGATCGCGTTCCACGGCTCGAAACCACGCTTGCCATTGCCTCGCTGCAACAGCCGCAGCCAGTGGCCTTGAACCACGGCGCCTTCGATGTTCAGTCGGGCACCACGCTGATCGGCGTGGGTACGCAGGCTGGCGTAGAGATCGCTGCCTGAAATCTGCTGCGCCATCGCGCCGATTGTCGCCGCGACCGTCACGATCTTTTCGCGATGCGGGCTCGAGCCCGATCCCAGTGCGACGAGCCGGCCGTCCGGCAACACGATGCACGCCTCGAGATCCAGCTTGAATTTCTTGTTGCCACGCTCGTCATCGAACACGCGCGCGCCGTTCGGACCGGCGGGCAGAAGGATCGGTTGCGTCGAACCCGTCGCGGGATCGAGCACGGCGAGTGCGCTGACGTCGTCCTGCAGGATCACCAGGCGCTGGCCCTGGCGGCGAATCGAAGAAGCAGCCCGCACGTGGGCCGGCAGGTCTTCCAGCGGGTGGGCGCCATGATCGTAGAGCAGAGGCCGTGGCATGCCGAGGGTCGCGATCAGGCTCGTCGATAGCGAGGCTCGGGGCGTGTGGAGTTCTGGAGGGCGTGACATCGGCCGATATTGAGCGGCGTGCGCCGCACGGGGTCAAGGGAAGAAGCGGGGGAAGCGGGAGAAGTGGAGGAAGTGGATCAGGTCCTCGCCCCACCCCTCTCCCGCCGCAGCGGGAGAGGGGCAAGGACTGCTACGCGGCTTTGCCTTCGGCGAGTGCCTTCACGTCCGAGGTCTTGAGCGCCTGGCCGCCAATGGCCCAGTCGCCGCTCTTGAACTCGTTGATGCGGACCGTGGTGACGCCACGCATCCTTTCGCCTTCGACTTCGATCATCGCCGCGGTGACCTTGGCGATCATGTCGGCCTTCTGCTGCGGCGTGAACACGTCCGTGATGACATCGATGGTAACGAGGGGCATGTCGTTTCTCCTTGCGTTGGTTGGTTAGTTCGTTCCTTCGAACGGGAGCGCATCCACTGCGCTATTGAACGCGATGAACAACGTGCAGGCTTCAGCTCCGTTGCAGCGGGCCGTGTGCGCCAGCATGGCCGGCCCATACGCGTAATCACCGGGCTTCAGGCTCACGGTTGGATGGCCGGCGTAGGTCACGTCGAGCTGGCCGGAAACGAGCACCATGCGTTCGGCCGACGTGTGCGAATGTGCTGGAATCGTGTAGCCCGACGGCACACGCAGGAACACGTCGGCACCGGGCTCGGCCGGGTTGCCGTGCAGCACCGAGATCTTGCAACCGGACGGGAAGATGGCCGGGCAATCACCCCATTGCAGGTCCGTGGCGGCCTCGGCGACGGCCAACGGGCGATCGAGCCCCGGCGCAACCGGGGTTTCGGCGTTCACTACGCCAATAGCACCGAGGACGGCGAACAGGATGGCGGGCACGGCAAGGCTGTGGATGGGTCGGGTCATGGTCGTATTCCTTGGGTCGGCAGAATGGTGGGCGGAGGTTGGCAGACGGCACCCACCGAAGATTGCAGACGGCATGGAGATTTCATGGAGGTTTCTGGCGAGGTCTCTGGCCAGGTTTCTGGGCGATCGCACTGGCCAGCGGTATCCTCCGGCCATGCTCTACCGGTTCGACAGCTTTGAGCTCGATACGGCCAAGGCCGAACTGCGTAAGGACGGCGCGGCTCGCCTGGTCGAACCACAGGTTTTTGCCCTGCTCACCCTGCTGGTCGAAAACCGCGAGCGCCTGGTCTCGCGGGACGAAATCCTCGACAAGATCTGGGACGGGCGCGTGGTGTCCGATGCCGCGCTTTCGAGCCGCATCAAGTCGGCGCGGCAGGCGATCGGTGACGATGGCCAGTCACAGCGGTTCATCCGGACGATCCACGGCCAAGGCTTGCGCTTCGTCGCCGACGTGAAAGTCGCGCGCGCGGTACCGCTCACTGACCCTCCACCTGCCGAACTGCCGACCGGGCAGCACGCCGAACTGCCCACGCGGCCCTCGATCGCCGTGCTGCCGTTCCGGCTCGTCGGCGATGCCGGGCCGTACGCAGCCATTGCCGACGCCCTGCCCCACGAACTGATCACCGAGCTGTCGCGCCTGCGCTGGCTGTTCGTCACGGCGCGCGGTTCGTCGTTCCGCCTGCGCGCCGAGGACGCCGACATGCGCGAAATCGGTCGCGTGCTCGGGGTGCGGTATTGCCTTTCGGGCACGGTGGACGTCGCGGGCACCAACCTCGTCGTCACCGTCGAACTCGTCGA
>JBAVIQ010000198.1:0-3268 GCA_049687035.1 Steroidobacteraceae bacterium | reverse complement strand
CAAACGATGCGGTCGTCGGTCGAACGCATGAGGCCCTCGTCAGCCGCAGGTTCGCGCAGCTCGGCGCCGGCGAGCACCTGCTCGAGGCGATTGAGGTGTTTCATGCCCGCGAGCCGGGGATTGCGGCCCAGCCGGGTCTCGCACACGCGCAGGGTGAGCGGTCGCGCCGCCTCGGACTCGGACACCTGCTGGGCTGTCGAGACGATGATGCGTGTCAGGCTCGGCTCGGTCGGGGGCGGATAGCTGCGCGGACCCGGGCCCCGCGTCAGCGTGAGCTTGACCACGGCGGCACCGAAACCTTCGACGGCACGCACGCAATCCGTTTCGATGAGGTCGACCGGCGGCAGCGGCATGCCGAGTCGACGACAGCCTTCGGTGAGTCGCGCCATGTGACTCTGAAAGCGCCGCACCCGCCCGTCCGTTGCACCCATCGTCTCGAACAGGCCATCGCCGTATTGCAGTCCGCGGTCGTCCACCGACACGCTGCCGCCTTCGACGCCATTCACGAACTTCCGACCCATCATCGTCGTTCTCCCAGCGCGCGCAGGATGCCATTTGCCTTCGCGCGGGTTTCAGCCAATTCAGCCTCGGGTACGGAGTCTGCCACGATGCCGGCCCCGGTCCGAAATCCGATCTCACGGTCGCGCACGGTCAACGTGCGGATCAGGATGTTGAGGTCCATCGCGCCGGTCAGGTCAAGGTACCCGAGCGACCCGGTGTACGCGTCGCGCGGCTCGCGCTCGAGCCCTGCCAGCAGGCCCATGCACCGCACTTTGGGACAACCGGTGATCGTCCCACCCGGGAACACTGCGGCGATCGCCTGCCCCGGGGTCACGTCATCGCGCAACACGCCGCGCACGTTCGAGACGATGTGGTGCACGGTCGCGTACGTCTCGATGGTCATGAACTCATCGACCTCGACGGTGCCGCCCCGGCAGATGCGACCGAGATCGTTGCGTTCGAGGTCCACCAGCATGATGTGCTCGGCGCGTTCCTTTTCGTTGAGCTTGAGTTCGCTCTTGAGCGCCGCGTCAGCGGCATCGTCCCGCCCGCGCGGACGCGTGCCGGCGATGGGGCGGGTGCTGGCGATGCCGTCCTGCAGTTGCAGCAGGCGCTCGGGCGATGAACTCAGCAGCGCGAAATCGCTGAACTGTGCGAGTGCCGCGAACGGTGCCGGGTTCGCGCGCCGCAGGGCTTGGTAAAGGTCCGACACCGTGGCGCCCGGCGCCAGGCTGGCGCGCCAGGAGCGCGAGAGGTTGGCCTGGTAGACGTCGCCACGCGCGATGGCGTCGAGCACTTCGCGCACGCCATCGAGGAACACCTGCGGTTCCTGCTCGGCGACCGCCGTGGCCAATACGGCGGGCGGAATCCGTTCTTCCGCGCTGGTGACGGCGGCGACATCGGCACGGACCTGCTCGCGCAGTCGCTCGCGGACCCTGGCGTCGCGCGCGGCGATGCGCACCTCGCGGGTCCGCCGGTCGCGCAGCAACGCGCCATGCATACGCCACGCCACCGCTCGCGGCAGGTGCGAGGCAGGCAGACGCAGCGTCGGTTCGATCTCGCCCGCAAGCTCGTAGCCGAGGTAGAGGAACCAACCGTCGGCGAACACGGCCCCGCTCGGGACGACCTCACCCGTGCCGCGTTCACGAGCCACCCAGCGGTCGAGAGCGTCGAGAAACCGGCCACCCGACGTCGCTTCGGCGACGTCGCCCATGAGCTGGCCGTCAGGCGTCTGCACCAACTGTTCGCCGGGCAACGCGAACAGGACGTCGTGACGCCCGAGCGGCTCTTCGCCGCTCACGCTCTCGAGCAGGACGGGATAACGGGCGGGAAAGCGCTCGTGCAGCGCGAGCAGGTCGGCTTCGCGCATGGCTGGAGGTGGCTCGCGCGCTCAGCCGAGGGCGCGGAAAACCAGGCTGCCGTTCGTGCCACCGAAGCCGAACGAGTTCGACAGCGCGATGCGGACGGGCGCCTGGCGTGCGGACCCCGGCACGTAGTCGAGGTCGCACTCCGGGTCCGGGTTCTCGAGGTTGATCGTCGGCGGCAGCACGCCGTCGCGGATCGCAAGGATCGAGAAGATCGCCTCGACGACGCCTGCGGCCCCGAGCAGGTGACCGGTCATCGACTTGGTCGAGCTCACCGCGACCTTGCGCGAGTGGTCACCGAGCGTGCGCTTGATCGCGATCGTCTCGGCGCGGTCGCCGAGCTCGGTCGAGGTGGCGTGCGCATTGATGTAGTCGACCGCTTCGGGATTGATCTCGGCATCGCGGATGGCCGCGGTCATCGCGAGCCGTGCGCCCTCGCCGTCCTCCGGCGGCGCGGTGATGTGGTGCGCGTCGCCGCTCATGCCGAAGCCGACGAGCTCCGCATAGATCCGTGCGCCGCGCGCCTTCGCGTGTTCGTATTCTTCGAGAACGACGGCACCGCCGCCCTCCGCCATCACGAAACCATCGCGGTCTTTGTCCCAGGGGCGGCTCGCACGTGCAGGCTCGTCGTTGCGCAGGGAAAGCGCACGCGCCTGGCAGAAGCTGCCGACGCCGAGCGGCGTGAACGCCATCTCGGAACCGCCCGCAACCATGATGTCAGCGTCGCCGTACTGGATCAGGCGGCAGCCCAGGCCGATCGAGTGCGTCGACGTCGTGCATGCCGTGACCAGCGCGATGTTCGGTCCGCGCAGGCCGTGATGGATCGACACCTGCCCGGCGGCCGCGTTGATGATGCTGCCGGGGATGAAGAACGGGGAAATCTTGCGCGGCGTCTTCGCCTCGAGCCACTTCGCCGTGTTCTCTTCGATGGTCGAGAGCCCGCCGATGCCGGCGCCCATCGCGACACCGATGCGCGCGCAGTTGGCCTCGGTGACCTCGAAGCCGGAATCCTTGATGGCCTGCGTGGCGGAAGCCACGCCAAACGGCACGAACGGATCGAATTTCCGTACGTCCTTGGGTGCCATGTACGCCTCGGCATTGAAGTCCTTCGCCTGCCCGCCGATGCGGACCGGGAAAGCGCTCAGGTCCATCTTGTCGATGAGACCAATGCCACTGCGACCATTCACGATGCCCTCCCAGGCGGTCGCGACGGTGCTGCCGAGCGGGGAAACGATGCCTAGACCTGTGACGACGACTCTGCGCCTGGACAAGCTGGGTCCCCCGAAGATTCACTGAAACGATGTTGCAGGACCGCCTTCCGTGGCGGCCCGGCACGAGGTGCGGCTCAGGCCTGGGTGCGGCGCTCGTTGATGTAGTCGATTGCCTGCTGGACGGTCGTGATC
>JBAVIQ010000197.1:0-6847 GCA_049687035.1 Steroidobacteraceae bacterium | reverse complement strand
TCAAGCTCCTCGCCGAGCCGAAGGCCGTGCCGGGCATAAGGCTGCTGACAACCTATGCCCACGTCGATTCGACGATGCCGCAGATCGAGGGCGTACGATTTCCCTTTGAGGCGCGCCGGGATCCCGCGCCCTTCTATGGTGTGTTTTCTACCAACGTGGATACGCTGACGGGCGTGCTTGATTATGAGCTGGCGCCAACATTGGGATCAAAGACGACACTCTCCTGGGGTGATGCATCCATTGAACGGTTTGCCCCGCCAGGCCTCGGGCAGACGCAGACGCATTCCAGTGACTTCTCGGTCGAGTCAGTCCTGCACTGGAAGCCGGCACAACCGGTTCAGGTGCTCGGCGGAGCCCATTACCTCGGCTCACATCTGGATCAGCTCATCAACCTGTCCGCCGTACTCGGGGAGGGCAACTTTTCTGACCGGCAGGAGAGCCTCGGTCTGTTCGGCGAAGTGACGTATCAACCGTCGTCCAGGCTGTCGCTGACTGCTGGCCTTAGATATGAGCGCGACAGCCAGGACCGGCAGGGGTTGCTCGGCACGCCCGGGGCCGGCTTCCCGATCGACTTTGACCAAACCTTTGATGCATGGCTGCCGAAGTTCTCGGCGGCGTATGACATTGCCCGTGATGCAAGAGTCGGTGTGCTGATCCAGCGCGCGTTCAATCCCGGTGGCACCACCCTCAACTTCGACACCGGCGAACAGGCCGATTTCGGTGCAGAAACCCTGTGGAACTATGAAATCTTCACTCGGACGTCGTTCGCCGGGGGACGCGCCACACTGTCCGCGAACCTGTTCTACAACGACATCAGCGATGCGCAGCGTGCCCGCACGCGTGCCTATACGGTGCCAGGCGGCGCGACCGCCTTCTGGGCGGAGATACAGAACGTGCCCGCCGCCGAGAGCCACGGTCTCGAGGTGGAACTGGACTGGCTCATCGGATCGGGGCTGTCGTTGCGCGCGGGCCTCGGCCTGCTCGAGACCCGGATCGTCGAGACCACGAATCCCGCAGACCCGCTGCGCAACAACGAGTTTCAGCGATCACCGGCCCTGACTGCATCCGCCGCAATCGATTGGCGACCTGCCGACCGGTGGCGCCTGTCCGCCCAGGCCCGTCACAACACTGACTATTTCAGTGACGACGCCAATACTCCTTCGCTGCGCATTACCGGTACAACCATCCTCGACGCCCGCGCCAGTTACGACCAGGGGAGGTGGTCGGTGTTTGGCTATATCCGGAACGCTTTCGACAGGTTCTATATGACAGAACTCTACTCGCCCATTTATGGCACTGCGGGCGACCCGCGGGAGTTCGGATTCGGAATCGAGGCCCGGCTCTAAGGGCGGTTCAGGCGCTCATCCGGTTCGACGCCGCGTCGATGCCAATACTCGGTCAGGCCGATGGCGTCGCACAGCGATGCGAATCGGGGGTCGTCGCGTAGTGGTCTTGTCGCCGGCGTGTACAGCCACTGCGTCTGACGCCACTGCGGGTCATTCTCGGGTGTCTGACCAATGTCCGCCGGAGCCTGAGTCACCAGTCGACCACGCCTTAGCATTAGACCGTCAATAATCGAGTACGCGGCGTCGATTTCATTCAGCGCCGACAGGACCATGATTGCATGCACGCTCAGGCGCGGGCTCTGCGGAGCCGCCGCAAGATTGGCGTCGCGCGCGATTGCAATGTCGCCCGGCGAACGTGTCGCCAGCGCCTGGAGCGAGGTTCGCCATGTCGCAACACCGGTCGACGTCAACATAGCAGCTTCAGTCGCATGCTCGTCGATAAAGATGCGGGCTGCCTGCGTCTGACCGGTGAAGGCAAATATGAGCAACCGCGCATTCCAGACGTAAGGATGCGATGGCCAGAGTTCAGACACCCGGGCAATGGCCTTGTCCGCTTCGAGCGGCCTGCCCATGATCCAGTGCTTCAACGCCCTGCGATATTGCGGAGTGGGTCGCAACGGGTCGAGGGCGACAGCACGCTGGTTGAGGTCCCAGGATTCGCGATAGTAGCCAGCCGCCTGCAGGATTGCGACGAGAGAGTCCATGGCCTCAGCGTTGTCCGTAGCGATGGCAAGAATCTTCCGCAGCTTTCTGTCTGTCGTAAACCAATCATCCAGGGTGCGTTGCAACAGGGTCAGCGCCACGAGCGCATTGGGCTCGCGCGGGTTGAGCGCGAGTGCCCGACGTGCCGCTTGCTCGCAGGCTTGAACGGCGACACCGGCCTCCTTCGGCGCGGCATAGTCGGAAACGTTGTGTTGTGCCAATGCGAGGAGGCCCCATGCGGCGGCATCGTCGGGCCTGATCGCAACTGCTTGCTGGAAGAATTCGACACCCTGTGCTTTGCTGTCGGCAAGGCCCATGCGCAGCACCTGCCTGCCGCGATCCATCAGTTCGAGATAGCGTGGATCGGGCCGCGGCCTGAATGCCGCCCAGATGCCAACCGCAGCCGCGCCCGTTGCTGCAAGTGCACCTCCAATAATCCAGCGACGCGTCGCCTTTGGCGGAATGGGATCGACTGGCGCCGGTGCGGTCTCCACTCGCGCGGGAACTGACTCGGGTGCCGAAACCGGCCCCGTATCCGCTGGAACTTCTCCGGTCAACCGGTAACCAATGCGCGGGATGGTTTCGATTCCAAACCCGGCGCCGGTTTCGCGCGCAATTCGCCGGACCTCGGCGACGGCCCGATTGATCGAGTCGTCACCGACGATCATTCCTTTCCAGCAGATGCGCAGCAGGTCGTCACGGGTCAGGACGGCACCACCGGCATCGGCAAAGGCGAGCAGCACCTGCATTACGCGCGGCTCGGCAGCGACGCTGCCACCCGGTCCCTCGACCGTTCGCACCGACGGCCGGACGATGCCGGACCCCAGCCGGAAATCCGGCCGGCGGGCCAACGGAGATGCAGCCGGATCCTCGGTGCCGCGCCCACTGCGACCGGATTCGCCTTTGTTCGGCAAAACATCGCCCAAAGATCGGTTCTCCATCATTCACCTGCCCGTCCGGAAGCGAACAAAGTCCGTGCCTCGCTATTACACGAAGCTCTTGGTGAGAGCCTCGCAAGACTTTGAATTGTATCCGGAACCGGGAGACTGCTCATGTACGCTGCCAATTCTGCCCGCGCGCGCAACGCATCCGTCGTCGCGCTCCTGTGCTTGGCCGCCCTGCTGGCCTCCTGCGGTGGGGATGGCGGGAGCTCCATGAATCCGGCGGGAAGCGGTACGCCCAGTCCGTCGTCGCCGTCACCAGCTGCGGTCCCGACCGGGAGCCTGACGGTTACAGTGACCGATCCGGATGGTAAGCCGCTGGCCAATGCGACGGTGACTGTCTTCAATGGCCAGCAAACAGCCATTGTCGGTGCCGCTGACTCGGATCAGAACGGGATAGTGACCATTAGAGCCGTGCCGGGGGCGGCATTGATTTCCGTCGATCATCCATTGGGCCATAGCCGGCTTGAGATTGCCGATGTCCAGCAAACAGGATCCACCGCGCTTACGGCAATCGTCCAGCCTGCATCGCCAGTAACGGTGGCACTGCTTCCGGTAACGGTTGCTGCTGGAAGCATCAGCGCCGACCGGACTGAACTCGAACTGCATGTCTCCATCGTCGCATCGGAGAAAGCGCAATTCGAGCCATCAAGCTACGGCAGCTACGACAGCTACGGCAGCTACGCGGCGTCCCAGCCGACCCCTTACCTGAGACTGGACGACTGCATAGTCTGGCTGGATTCATTGCGTACCACCCCAGCCTGTGTCTACGAGAGCAGCGGGCGAGTCACGGCAACGGATTTCTCTTTCGATCCCGTCGGCACCCCGGCGCCGCCCGCTGCACTGGGGCCTTACAGCGCGCTGCTGTTGCTGGATCAGAGCCGTCGCGCAGCTGACTACGATCCCTACGGCTTGCGCACTTTCGCCGCCAAGCAATTCATCCGGCGTGCCCGCACTGGCGTCCAGGCAGACCTGATCGCCGTTGCCGGCTTTGCAGGTCCGGGCGGCGACACATCCCGGCCGCCCCTGTTGCAGCAGTTGCCGTTGTGGGCGCCTCCCCACACTGCAACCGTGTTCTCTGCTGACCGATTCGCGCAAGAGGCTGCCGTAGACACCCTGCGACCCCTGGTCGGGGGCACCGCTCCGGTATTCGACGCGCTAGGCGCCGCACTGACGCTGACTGCCGCACAGGCACCAGCGACGGGGAGGCGTGCCATCGTTGCACTGCTAGGCGGTGGCGACGACAGCGGTCTATCCGAGTCGCAGCGTCAAGCCGCTCTTGCCTCGCTACGCCAGCAGCAGGCCGACACTGGCATTCAGGTAGTTCTGATCGCAGGCCGGCTGGACGAGAATTCCGTGGAACGCAAGAACCTGGCTGAACTGGCTTCAGCATTGCGCGCGCCGATCATCTATGCGGGGGGTCCCAAGGATTGGCGGGAGTATCGGGATGGGCTGTATTCAGCTTTGGACCTTGCCTCGGACATCTTGTCCGCATCGGCTCTGCCGTCTGTAGAAGCGGTCTTCCGGATGAAATCAGACCAGCCCGGCGGATTTCAATCCGCTCCAACTCTGCGTGGCACTTTGTGGATAGAAAGCGACGTGTGCCCCATGGGTTGCTGGGAATTGCCGTTGCAGTTTGCAGTCGACATTCACACAGGAGTATCACCATGACGCGCAGGAAGAAAACGAAGGGCAGCAAGTCACCGCTCATTCGGCTCGTTGGCCTGGAGGCGGCTGCGGTCGCGGCCGCAGCGGCGGCCGGCATGACCGGTTCGCCGGCCATGGCCGCGCCAGGCGACCTCGATCCGTCGTTCGGTGACGTCGGGCGACAGTCGGACATCGAAGTATCCTATTTTTCGAGCCTCTGGTCGGTCGACGTGCAGGGCGACGACTCTGTCCTGTTCGGGGGCGGCGGCGACTACGATTACTATGGCTCCTACGAGGACTATTTCGTCGGCCGACTGCTGCCGAACGGCGCGCCTGACGCGAGCTTCGCTGCCGCTGCGCTGCAAGCCACGGCCGTCTACGACACGGCCCTGCAGTCCGACGGCAAGGTCATCGGCGTGGGTACCGCGAGGCAGCCGGATGGCAGGAGAAAGCTGGTGGTTTTCAGGCTGCGGCCGGATGGATCGCTCGATCCCGATTTCGGCCTCGGTGGGCTCGTCATCATCAGTGACGGCGGCGGGAGCCGCGAGGCGGGGTATTCGGTCGTCATCGACCCCGACGGCCGCATCGTCGTGGCGGGCCAGCGCGCTGACAGCCTGCTGGTGGCGAGGCTGCTGGCGAATGGCGCGCTGGATGCGGACTTCGGTTCCGGCGGGATTTACCGGGGCCCCGACGCCATCGGCTCCAGCGTGCGGATTGCACGCGCTGCCTCGGGTGGCTACCGCGTAATAGCGTCTCTCACCGGAGGCATGGGCTGGGACTGCAGCGTGATCGGCCTGACGGCCGCCGGTGTCCCCGATGCTGCGTTCGGTATCGGCGGATACGCCACCCCACAGTCGTCGCTCTTCTGCTCGTCGCTGGCGGTGCAGCCCGACGGCCGCATCCTGCTCGGGGGCGTAGATGGCAACGCCAGCGGTTACGTCGGCCGCCTGCTGGCGAATGGCGCGATCGATCCCGCCTTCGATGCGGACGTGGTGCGCGATCGATTCAAGTCGGTGAACGCGCTGGCCGTTGGCGCAGGCGGTTCGGTCTTCGTGACGGGCAATGACAGGACAGGCTTCTCGGGCGCCCTGGTCGTGCGGTTGCTCGCCGACGGCACGCTGGACACACTGTTCGGCCGAGCCGGTGCGACCAGTGTCGACCCGACGAGCCGGCGCGCCTCCTTCCCCACCATCAACGACATGAAGGTCGTGGACGGCGAGAGGCTCGTCGTTGGCGGCAATGACAACAGCTCATGGCCACGCAGCGCGTTCGTGGCCCGGCTGCTCGGCAATGCGGGCGCGAGCAGCCCCGGCGTACTCGGCATGAAGCAGCAACGGGTGCTCGGAACTGAACAGGGTGGGCAAGCCGTGTTGTCGGTACGCCGAACCGGCGGCAGTGCAGGCGCCGTAGCCGTGACGTACGTCACCGGTGACTTCCCCGCGCCGCCGTCTGCCGGATCGGAATACGCACCCGGCGAGCGCGCGACCAGCGGCGCCGACTACACGGTCACGACCGGCCGATTGACGTGGGCCGACGGGGATGTCGGTGAGCGGGAGATCGTGGTGCCGATCGCGTCCGACACGAATGCGGAAAAGCCTGAATTTTTTGAAGTCGTACTCGAGTCACCGGAAGGTGGTGCCGGGCTCGGCGCATTTGGCGCCGACGTCGAAATTGCCGGTGCAAGCTATCCCGTCGGCGACCTTACGATTGCAGCAGGGTCATCTTCGGTGAGAGAGGGCGACCTGGCGGGATTCTACGTGTCGCGAAACTACTATGGCCAGGGTGCCATATCCGTGACGGTTCGCGTTGCGGTGGGTGGCAGTGCAACACCGGGTCAGGACTTCAGGAGTCCCGACAGTAATGCAGACTGGCAGGACGTCGTTCTGGCCTGGGAAGATGGCGAAACAGGGGGAAAGTACGTGCCGGTCTTCATCGTCAGAGACACGCTTGACGAGCCGGCCGAGTCTTTCACACTCGAACTCGTGTCGCCCACCGGCGGCGCGGCGCTTGGCGACACGACACAGGCGACCGTGCAGATCAATGCCTCATCGACACCGTCATCGCCGCCTCCGGCCGCAAGCGGCGGCAGCCGCGGCGGGGGTGCCGTCGGCGGACTCGGCGCGATGCTGCTCGCCTTGGGCGGCGCTTTGCGTCGCCGACGGATTTGGAACCGCTAGCGTCCCGCTGCGACTAAAATGGGCGGATGGATTC
>JBAVIQ010000196.1:0-7111 GCA_049687035.1 Steroidobacteraceae bacterium | reverse complement strand
GCAGAGGGCAACAGGCCGAGCGATCCGGCGATCATCGAGGCCTCGTCGGTCAGGATGTCGCCGAACATGTTCTCGGTGAGCAGCACGTCGAACGAAGTGGGTCGCCGGATGAGATGCATCGCGGCGGCATCGACGAGCATGTGCTCGAACTCCACCTGCGGGAACTCGTCGCGCAGCACCCGTTCGACGACTGCGCGCCACAGACGGGAGGTCTCCAGCACGTTCGCCTTGTCGACGGAGACGATGCGACGCCGGCGGCCCATCGCCAGCCGTGCGGCAACCCGCGTCACGCGCTCCACCTCGACGGTGGTGTACGTGCAGACGTCCTCGGCCTCATGCGCAGTGCGGCTCTTCTTGCCGAAGTAGATGCCGCCGGTCAACTCCCGCACGACCATGATGTCCGTACCGGCGATGACCTCGGGCTTGAGCGGCGACGCGTCGAGCATCGACGCCATCGTGCGCACCGGGCGCAGGTTCGCGAACACGCCGAGGGTGCGGCGCAGTTCCAGCAGTCCCTGTTCGGGGCGTACCCGGGCACCCGGGTCGGACCACTTCGGACCGCCCACGGCGCCGAGCAGTGTCGCAGCGCTCTCGCGGCACGCATCGATCGTGCGGGGCGGCAGTGCCGAGCCGGACGCGTCGATTGCCGCGCCACCGATCAACGCCTCGGAAAACTCGAAGTCGTGACCGTATTTCGAACCCACGGCCTGCAGCACGCGGACGGCCTCGGCCGTGACTTCGGGGCCGATGCCATCGCCGCCGAGGACTGCGATGCGCGCCTTCATGCGCCTTCCCGCGTGCGCTCGTAACGTTCGATCGCGTCCATCTGGCGCAGCAGGTAACCCAGTTCGTCGATGCCGTTCATCAGGCAATAGCGCGAGAACGACTCGATCGGAAACTTCACGGCACGGCCTGCGGCCAAGCGCAGCGTGCAGGCGGGCAGGTCGACTTCGACTTCGACGCCCGGATTCGCCAGCAGCCACTCGTGCGTCGGTTCGTCGACGACGACCGGCAGCAGGCCGTTCTTCAGGCTGTTGTTGCGGAAGATGTCCGCGATCTCGGTGCTGATGACCACGCGAATGCCGAAGTCGAGCAGCGCCCACGGTGCGTGCTCACGCGACGAGCCGCAACCGATGTTGCGACCCGCCACCAGCACCTGGCAGCCCTTGGCCGCGGGCTGGTTCAGCACGAAGTCGGGCTTCGGCTGGCCGTTCTGGTCGTAGCGCCAGTCGGCGAACAGTGAGACGCCGAGGCCTTCGCGCACCGTGGTGGTCAGGAAGCGGGCAGGGATGATCTGGTCCGTGTCGATGTTGGTGGACGGCATGACGACCGTCCGCGAGCGGATGACTGTGATCGGGTCCATGTGCTGGTTCTGTGTTGTTTGCGTGCCCCGGCTCAGCCGAGGAAATCGCGCGGGTCGGTGACGTGACCGCGCACGGCGGCGGCGGCGGCGGAGGCTGGGCTCGCCAGCAGGGTGCGTGCCCCGATGCCTTGCCTGCCTTCGAAGTTGCGGTTGCTGGTGCTGACGCAGTACTGGCCGGCGTCGACGAGGTCGCCGTTCATGCCGAGGCACATCGAGCAGCCGGACTCACGCCATTCCGCACCCGCGTCCGTGAATATCCTGGCCAGGCCGCGCTGCTCGGCTTCCAGCTTGATCTGCTGCGAACCGGGCACCACCAGGGCACGTACGCCGTTGGCCACTTTGCGTCCGCGCAGGATGGCTGCGGCGGCTTCCAGGTCCGAGATGCGTGCGTTGGTGCAGCTGCCGATGAAGACGACCTGCACCGGCTTCCCGGCCATGCGCTCACCCGCGGTGAGACCCATGTACGCCAGCGCTTTCGCAAACACAGCGTCGCCCGGGCGTTCGGGCACGTTCCCGCCGATCGTGGTGACCATGCCCGGGTTGGTGCCGAACGTGATCATCGGCTCGAGCGTGCTGGCGTCGAACGCAGCGGACTTGTCAAAGACCGCACCCGCATCGCTGCGCAGCGTGTTCCAGTCGGCCACGGTCTTGTCCCAGTCCGCGCCGGTCGGCGCGAAGGGGCGGCCCTTGAGATACTCGCAGGTGGTTGCGTCCGGCGCGATCATGCCCGCGCGCGCGCCGGCCTCGATCGACATGTTGCAGACCGTCATGCGCTCGTCCATCGACATCGCTTCGATGGCGGAGCCGCGGAATTCGATGACGTGGCCCGTGCCACCGTTGACGCCGATCTTGCCGATGACGGCGAGGACGACGTCCTTGGCCGACACGCCTGTGGGCAGCCGGCCGTTCACGACGATCTCGAGCGTCTTCGGCTTGCGCTGCAGCAGGCACTGCGTGGCCAGCACGTAACCGACTTCCGTGGTGCCGATACCGAAGGCGAGGGCGCCGAACGCACCATGCGTGCTGGTGTGACTGTCACCGCAGACGATCGTCTTGCCGGGCTGCGTGGCGCCCTGTTCGGGCCCGATGATGTGCACGATGCCGCGGCGCGAGTCCTGCAGCCCGATCAGGTTCACGCCGAACTCGGCGCAGTTCACTTCGAGCTGGCGTACCTGCTTGGCTGCCGACTCCAGCTTGATCGGCAGGCCGCCGAAGATCTGCGCCGTGTCCGTTGGCGTCGAGTGGTCCATCGTCGCGAGCGTGCGGTCGAGCCGGCGGACCTTGAGCTTGCGGGCGCGCAGGACATCGAACGCCTGAGGGGACGTGACCTCATGCGTCAGGTGCAGGTCGATGTAGAGGATCGCGGGCGTGTCGGCCGTCTCGGGCACGACGACGTGCCGTTGCCACACTTTTTCGAACAGGCTCTGCGCAGTCATTCCGGCTCCGGTCGTTCGTCTCAGACGGCCGCAGCGGGCGGCGACGTCTCGTTCTGGTCGGTGCCGCGGCGGCGCGAGGATTCGACGGCGTTGATCACTTCGATGAAGGCCCGCACGCCCGACTCGACGATGTCGGTCGTGACGCTCGTGCCGCGATAGCTGCGCCCGTTGTATTCGCAGGTGACGACAGCTTCGCCCTGGGCGTCCTCACCGCTCGACACGCTGCGCACCTCGAACTTGCGCAACTTCAGGAACACGCCCGTCGCCTGCTCGATGGCCTTGAGCGCGGCATCGACCGGGCCGTCGCCCGACGATTCCTGCGTGACGATGCGGCCGTCGACATGGCGCAGCACGACGCGGCCCGTTGCGAAGCGTGTCGAGTCACTGACGACGTGCAGATTCTCGAGCTGCCATGGTCCGCCGCCGTTGCCGATCTCGGCCTTGAGCACGAGCGCTTCGATGTCGCCGTCGAAGAGTTCCTTCTTCTTGTCGGCCAGCGCCTTGAAGTCGTCGAACACCCGTGCGAGTTCGGCGTCGGAAAGCTCAAAGCCGAGTTCCTTGATGCGCTCGCGCAGCGCCGCGCGGCCGCTGTGCTTGCCGAGCACGAGGTTGGTGCGGGACATGCCGACGTCGTGCGGCCGCATGATCTCGTACGTCGAGTGGTGCTTGAGCATGCCGTGCTGGTGGATGCCGGATTCGTGCGCGAACGCATTCTCGCCGACCACCGCCTTGTTGCGGGGGATCGGCATGCCCGTGATGCTCGAGAGCAGGCGGCTGGTCGGGAACAGGCGCTTGGTGTCGATGCCCGTATGCAGGCCGTAGATGCCTTCGCGCACCTTGATCGCCATCGTGATCTCTTCGAGCGAGGCATTGCCCGCACGTTCGCCGATGCCGTTGATCGTGCATTCCACCTGGCGTGCGCCGCCGCGAACGGCGGCGAGGCTGTTGGCCACGGCCATCCCCAGGTCGTTGTGGCAGTGGACGCTGAAGGTCACCTGGTCGGCGCCGCGGACGTTCTGCTTGAGGTAAGCGAAGACCTCGTAGAACTCTTCGGGCACGGTGTAGCCGACGGTGTCGGGCACATTGATGGTGGTGGCGCCGGCCTCGATCACGGCCTCGACGACTTCGCGCAGGAACTCGGGTTCCGTGCGCGAGGCATCCTCGGGCGAGAACTCGATGTCCTCGCACAGACTGCGCGCGTACTTCACGCCCTCGACGGCAGTGTGGATGATCTGTTCCTTCGCCATGTTGAGCTTGTGCTCGCGATGGATCGCGCTGGTGGCGAGGAACACGTGGATGCGCGGCTTCGCGGCCACCTTGACCGCGCTCCAGGCCTTGTCGATGTCCTCGCGGTTGCAGCGCGCGAGGCCCGCGATGATCGGGCCCCGCACTTCGCGCGCGATTTCATGGACGGCTTCCCAGTCGCCCGGTGAGGCGACCGGGAACCCGGCCTCGATGATGTCCACGCCCAGTTCGGCCAGCGCGCGTGCCATCCGCAGCTTCTCGGGCTGCGTCATGCTGCAGCCTGGCGATTGCTCGCCGTCGCGCAGCGTGGTGTCGAAGATCAGCACGCGGTTCGGGTCGCGGTTGGACATGGTCGTCACCGGGGTGGACAGGGAAAGGGAAGGGAGGCTCAGCCCTGGTTCAGCCAGGGCATGCGGGCACGGAGCTGGGCGCCAACCTTCTCGATCGGGTGCGCCAGGTCCTTCTTCATCAGCGCGTCGTACTTCTTGCGGCCCGTCTTGTTTTCCTTGATCCACTGGCGCGCGAACGTGCCGTCCTGGATCTCGCCGAGGATCTTCTTCATTTCCTTCTTCGTCGCCTTGTTCACGACGCGTGGGCCGCGGGTAAGGTCACCCCACTTGGCCGTGTGCGAGATGTACTTGTGCATCTTGGCGAGGCCGCCTTCGTGCAGCAGGTCGACGATCAGCTTCAGTTCGTGCAGGCACTCGTAGTAGGCGACTTCGGGCTGGTAGCCGGCTTCGACCAGCGTCTCGTAGCCCTTCACCACGAGCTCGGTGGCGCCGCCGCAAAGCACGGCCTGTTCGCCGAACAGGTCCGTCTCGGTCTCTTCCTTGAAAGACGTTTCGATGACGCCTGCGCGCGTGCCGCCGATGCCGTCGGCGTAGGCGAGCGCCTTGCCCTGCGCGTTGCCCGAGGCGTCCTGCGCGACCGCGATCAGGCACGGCACGCCGCGGCCTTCCTGGTACTGCCGACGCACGAGGCCGCCCGGGCCCTTCGGCGCGATCAGCACGACGTCGAGATCCTTGCGCGGCTTGATCTGCTTGAAGTGGATGTTGAAGCCGTGCGCGAAGAGCAGTGTGGCGCCCTTGGCGAGGTTCGGCAGGATTTCCTTGTAGTTCCCGGCCTGCGTGGTGTCGGGCGTGAGCAGTGCGACCAGCGTGGCGCCCTTGACCGCTTCAGCCGGCGTGGCGACCGCGAGGCCGTCCTTCTTCGCTTGCTTCCAGCTGTCGCCCTTGCGGACGCCGATGACGACGTCGTAGCCGGAATCCTTGAGGTTCAACGCATGCGCGCGACCCTGGCTGCCGTAGCCGACCACGGCGATCCTCGCGCCCTTGAGCGCCTTCTTGTCGACGTCCTTCTTCGAGTACGCACGCATCTCGTCATCTCCTCGGAATCGTTTCCGTTTTGCCGTAACTAAAACTAAAAACCCCGCGCCGGCTGGCTGGCCGTGCGGGGTTCCTGATGTCCAATCGCGCCTTTGCGCTCTCAGCCCGGAGCCCCGCACCTCCGCAGGGGAAGCGACGCAAGCAGCAGGCCGGCCAGCAGAGTGACCGAGGTAGTGAGGGAGGAGTCGAGCGACGACTGCATCCAGCGCCTGCGCATGAGAGCGAAAAAAGTAGGGTGCGGATAGCAGCACAGCGTGCTGTGCATTGTCAACCGCAGTGCAAAAAGAGTCAGTCCATGGCGGGTTCAATCCCGTGTCGACCGCGTCTGCAGGCGGCGCTGCTAAGCTACCAGACTGCGTTCGTTCTCCTCGCAAAGGAACCTGCCCATCGTGGATTTCCTCGTCGATCAAGACGGCGCCCCGGGCGCCGCGACCGCCCACGAACTCGCGCTCGTGCTCCAGGCCGACCTGGCCCGCTGGCTGGAGGCCCAGGATGCATCCACGCGAGCCTGGGTCGCCGCGACGGGTTTCAAAGCAGAGCGCCACCAGGTCGTGCTGCTGCCGTCTGCCGACGGCACGCCGCGCCGGGCGGCTCTCGGTCTCGGCGCGCTCCCGTCGCTGGACTCGCTCGAACTCTGGCACGTGGCAGGCCTGCCGGAGCGCTTGCCAGGCGGTACCCACTGGCGGGTCACGAACGAACTCACCGTCGCTGCGGCAAGCGCGCTCGCCTTGGGCTGGGCCTATGGCAGCTACCGGTTCGACACCTACAAGTCGTCGACGCAGCCGGCCACGGCGAGGGCACGTCTCGTCTTGCCGCCAGCCGTCGACCACACCCACGTCGTGCAGCTTGCGGGTGCAACGGCGCTCGCCCGCGACCTAGTCAACACGCCCGCGTCCGACATGACGCCTGCGCGGCTGGCAGCCGAGGCGATCCGGATCGCGCGCGAGCATGGTGCGGCCCCGCAGGAAATCATGGGTGATGAATTGCGGCGCGGGTTTCCTGCCATTCACGCCGTGGGGCAGGCCTCCACCTGTGGCCCGCGACTCGTCGACTTCGTCTGGGGCGACCCAAAGCATCCGAAACTGACGTTGATCGGCAAGGGCGTCTGCTTCGACACGGGCGGCCTCGACATCAAGCCGTCGGCCGGCATGGCGTTGATGAAGAAAGACATGGGTGGCGCGGCCTGCGCCCTGGCCCTCGCGCAACTTGTCATGCAGTCACGTGTGCCCGTGCGGCTGCGAGTCCTGATTCCGGCCGTCGAGAACGCGATCGCTGGCAATGCGTATCGTCCGGGCGACGTGATCCGCACACGTAAGGGCGTGACCGTCGAGATCGGCAACACGGATGCCGAAGGCCGGCTGGTGCTGTGCGATGCCATCGCGCTTGCGGACGAGGAAAAGCCCGACCTGCTGGTGGACCTGGCAACGCTCACCGGCGCGGCACGCGTGGCGCTCGGCCCGGAATTACCGGCGGTGTTCGGAACGCGTCAGGAGACCATCGATGCATTGCTGCGGGCCGGTCGGCGAGTGGCGGATCCGCTCTGGCAGATGCCGCTCTGGAGCGGCTACGACGACGACATCGCCAGCAAGGTCGCGGACATCAACAACGCATCGGCGTCGGCGTTTGCAGGCGCGATCATCGGGTCGCTGTACCTCAGGCGTTTCGTGACCAACGCCCAGGAC
>JBAVIQ010000195.1:0-3065 GCA_049687035.1 Steroidobacteraceae bacterium | reverse complement strand
ACCCGGAACGAACGCCTGAACGCCCGCGCCTGAGCGAATTCTCGCCAAGGCGCGAGGATTCGCACGGCGCATGGAACATCGACGGGGTCACATCGCATGACCGTCTGCCGAGAACGGACTTCGATGGCGAAAGAACGACCCGAAACGGTCCCTCGGCTAACGTTTGACATGAGCCGCTGGCCGACGGCCAGTCCGCTCGATAGGAAGCCAGCTTTCATCGATGATCACTCAGTGTTGAGTGACGACTATTGGTTCGCCCCTGGTAACTATCATCGTGTGCTCGTATTGCGCTGACAGGTTGTCATACGCTCCAACCAGGGTCCATCCATCGGACGGCTCGGTCACCACGCGGCTCTTTGTTGAGAGGAAGGGTTCGATGGTGATCAACATGCCATGCAAGCAACTGCCCACCAAGCGAATCCAGCTCGAGTGTAGTCATACCGGGTTCGGCAGCGCCGAGCATATCCTGCAGCACGTACGCAACGATCTTGCCTATGCGATTGAGTGCAGCGACATCGTCTTCGGTTTCGATGGTCATGTGATCTCCTGGTCTGAATACGTGAGGCTACCCGAGAACGGTTGCCCCGCAATTCAAGCGATCTCCAATGGGCGGACGGCTGGCGGTGGAGGTGGGATTCGAACTCACGGAGGGCTTGCACCTTCGGCAGTCTTCAAGACCGGTGGATTCAAACGCTCTGCCATCCCACCGTGCGCACCTCCCGTGTTATGTCACCGGCTGCCGGTTGTCGTATTGCGCTGCGAACGCCGGCACGGATAATGCCGCTCATGCGTCTGCACCCGGTGCACGCGCCAGTGACGCCCGCGATCATGCCTGGAGGTCCGAACGATGAGCACTCCGCCTGGTGATAGTTTGGCGGATGACGATCTGGACATTACCGCCAAACTGCCGATTTTGAGCTCTGCGGACATCGTTGACGCGCCGCCTGGTGTGGACGACGCCACGGGAGAGTACCGGACGCAGCCGGGTGCGGCTGCCGCGCTGCGTGTCGAGGCTGGCGGGCACTCGGAGCTGATGGATGAACTCGTCTCGGTGCGGGACCGGATCGTCAGCCTGGAAGCCGCGCTGGCGGATTCCGAGATCAGGCTCACCGAGCTGCATGCACGCCATGATTCGCTGCAGTCCCACCATGCCGACTTGCTGACCTGCAGCGAGGCGGTGTCGCGGGATCGTGATCGCCTCGCCGAGGAAAGCCTGCTAGGGCTGGCAAGCCGGCAACAGTTGCGGGATCAGCTGGAGCAGCAACGCGTCGAGACGGGTACCGCACTGCTGAATCTGCAGCAGGCGCTTGAACAGCAACAGCGTGCTGGCGGTGAACTGCAGCGGCAGCTGACGGAGCAGCACGCTGCGGCAGAGCAGTTGCGCCAGCAGCATACGCGCCAGATCAGTGACCTGACCCGGCAGCTGGAGGAGCAACGGCAGCATGGCGAAGCGCTGCACACGGAGTTGCTGGCTGCACAGCAGCAGTTCGCAGAGCAGCATGCCTCGGCTGCTGCACTGGCGCGCAGCATGGCGCAGGGCCTGCTCGAAAAGGACGATTTGCAGCGCTCCCTGGTGGCTCGTGAGCAGCGCATTGCCGCGCTGGAAGGCCGCTTCAGTGATACCTCAGCGCAGCTGGCCAGTGCGATCGCCAATGGAGAATCGCTGGCGCAGAGCGTGGCGGCACACCAGCAGCAGGTCAGCGAACGAGCCCGACAGGCGGCCGAGCTGCAACGCGACCTGACGCTGGCGGGCGAGCGCATCGAGCACCTGGTCAGCCAGGTTGAAACCGAAAAGTCGCATTGGCGCTCTGCGGAGCAGGACAACGAGCGTCTGTGCCAGACGGTTGCAACCGAACGTCAGACGCTTGAGAACACGCGCCGTGAACTGTCGGAACGCCAGGCGGAAATCGGGGCCTTGCAGGGCGAACTGAACCGCGCCGTGATCGAGAATGACCAGTTGGGTCAACAGCTCGCCGAGCGCAACGCCTCGTTGAATGCGGGTCAGGAGGTAATTGCCAGCCAGGATCGGGAGTTACTGGTACTACAGGAAGCGCAGGCCGCCCTGATGCAGCGTGAAGCAACGCTGCTGGACAGCGTGATGCTGTTGCGTGAGGAGCTGGGGCAGGTGCAAGGCGCACTGCAGAAGCGGGTGGAATTGCACGTATCCGATGCCCGTTCACTGGACGCCGAACGTGAGCAGCGTCACCAGCTGAGCATTGAAGTGGGGGTACTTCGCGAGCAGCTGGAGCAGTTGCAGTCGCAGCTGCAGGAGCGTGACAAGCTGGCGCGGGAGCAGGCACGCGAGTTGGACGAGGTCAACAGCACCAATCAGGAGTTGACCGAACAGATCAGACAACGTGACCAGACCGTGGCGGTACAGGCCGAGCGCATTGCCGATTTGTCTGCGACCGCGCAACGCCTGCAGGATGAGAGCGCACGCCAGGACAATATGCTGCAGCAGGCACGACGGGAACTGGAAGCCAAGCACCTTGAACAGGGCGCCAGCGCCCGGCAGGTCGAGGCTCTGCAGGTCGAGCTGCACCAGCATGTCGAGGCGATGCAAGCCATTCGTCGCGACATCCATCAGGTGGCGTTGCAGACCCGCAAGAGCGAGGGCGGGACACTGGTCAGGACCCTGACGCGGGATGACGCCGAGGGCGTCGTGCATCTGCTCAATAAGAGTTCCATTTCGATCGGCCGTGGCCATGAATGCGACATCCGGCTTCGGTCCAGTTCGGTCAGCCGGTATCACGCAGTTCTCAGGATCAGCCACGACGCCGTCATCTTCGAAGACATGAACAGCACCAATGGCTGCTTCGTCAATGGCCGTCGTATCAAGCGGCAGTTGCTCAAGGATGGCGACAAGCTGAAGGTGGGCGCGGTACCGCTGCGCTTTGGTATCCGCGCCGCGCAGGACTCACCAGCTCCAGCGCAGCGATGAGAGCAAAGGACGGCAAATCACGACAATCGGGGGCCGGTGGCAATGGGCCGAGGAAATGCGGTCCGGCTGCATGCGCCGTGCGAGTCATCGGGCCGACGTGGACATCGACTGCATCCTATTGACC
>JBAVIQ010000194.1:0-1789 GCA_049687035.1 Steroidobacteraceae bacterium | reverse complement strand
GGGCGGAACTCGACGCGAAGAAGAACGCCAGCGGCCGCGGGTGAGCCGGCCGCCAGGCACCGGCGCTGGTCGTTGTCAGCGCCGCGCAGTCAATGCTGCAACCACTGCAGCTGCCAGAGGTCCTTGCCCGTCGCCATGAGAATGGGACGCAGCGCGAGCTGCCCGGACTTGCCGAGGCTGCGCTCCAGATAGCGCAACTCTGCGATCTGCGCCTTCAACTCGTCGTCGAACGGCGGCTCCTCGAAGCCGCTCTCCCGCAGCATCAGCACGCCCTTGGCGCGCAAGGCGAGTTCGCAGTGCAGGCGCAGGTAGCACAGCATGTCCGCCAGGACCGGGCCGTCGAACTTGTCCTGCAGCGAGTGCACGTAGCGCCCGGCGTGCGAGTCGAGGAACTCGCCGGCGTTGATCGCCTCGATCAGCTGCACGTCGGAGTCGAGGTCCGACTCGAGCCAGTCCCGCAGCGCTTTTTCGCTGTTCTCGAAAGCGAAGTAAATGAGCGGCGGCAGCAGCATGAGCACGCCCAGGGTCGCGAATACCGGGCGGACCAGGAGCGTGTTGTAGACCCCGTGCAGGATCACGGCGCCGACCAGGCCGGGCAGGAAGACGCGCAGCCACTTGTCGGGAAAGCGTTCCGCCTGCGAAACCGCGACAATGGCAAAGACCGCGGTGGCGCCGCCGTGCATGATTGCCGTGCCGAAGCCGCGGATGACCTGCACCGCAGGATGCGTTTCGGGCCGCATCATCAGGAAGTACAGGTTCTCGAACAGGGCGAATCCCGTGCCCACGGCGAATCCGTAGATCGCGGCATCCACCAGCATGCCGACGCGGCGGGTGCGGATCAGGTAGACGATGAGCGCGGCCTTGAGCGACTCCTCCAGCCACGGCGAGATCCAGTGCGAATAAGGCACGTAGCCGATGTCGATGTGATCGAGCATGAAGCCGTTGATCCAGTAGCCGGCAAACGCGGCGAGCATGCCGGCCGCAGCGGCGATCAGGATTGCCTTCGCGCGCACGACCTTGAAGCTGTCGAAATAGATCAGGGCGCCCAGGAACACGAGCACGGGCAGTAGCGCCATGGTGCCGCGCAGGAGCCATTGCAGGATCATGCGCGGCGAGCCCGAGCCGTGGAACGCGCCTCAGAGCACCTTGAGCGACAGCATGATCTCGTCCTCACCCTTGCCGTCACCCTCGAACCCCCTGGCATAGCCCAGGGACAGCATCATCGGCAGTCGGTTGAGGACGTGCAACTGCAGGTCGAACTGCAGGCCGACATTGAAGGCCTCGACCTTGTCTCGAGGGGAGTCCGGATTGGTCACGAGCGCGGTCGTGAAAAGGGCCGGGCGGATCCAGCTGCCATAGAACCCGGGGCTGCCCAGGGCCTCGAACCGGATCGGCGGCAAGTTCAGCTCCAGCATGCCTTTCACGAAAGAACGACCATTCAGCGCATCGATCTCGAACCCCGGCATGCTGAGCATGTCCCGGTAGCGTTTGGCCTCGCCGTTGTCGACGTAGTTGTTGCGGAACCCACCGAAATACGCATTGGACAGGGGGTCTTCGACGTTGCCCGACGCCACGCCGGCGCCCGTGCGGATCCAGAGCGAAGTGTGGTCGAAGGGTAGCGGCCAGCCGATGTCGAACTTGCCGAACAGGCTCGGCGTGATGTCGCTTTGGGCATGGTAGGCGTGGGCCAGCAGCGACCACAGGACGCCCGTTTCGTCGTCGACGCTGCCGACCGACGACCGGGGGAATTTGTAGACGAGCCCGATCTCGCCCTCGCCGAGCTTGTCGG
>JBAVIQ010000193.1:0-2727 GCA_049687035.1 Steroidobacteraceae bacterium | reverse complement strand
GCGCTGCAGGCCGTCGATGAACCCACGAAGGTCAGTCACCTCAGCGCGTTCGAAGACTGGATCACGGCCAACAAGATTCCGGTCGGTGACGCCGCCACGACGACCGTCGAATACACCAAGAAGCACGCCCGTGGACTGTTCGATGGCATCGCGGCCGTGCTGACCGGATCGACCAACGTCGTCGCGAGGATCCTGCACGGCGTGCCGGCCCCGGCACTGATTGTGCTGATCGCCATCCTGTCGTGGGTGCTGCGGCGCTCGCCGGGCCTCGTCGTGTTCATCGTGCTCTCGCTGCTGTTCATCATGAACCAGGGCTACTGGGAAGCCACGCTTGAGACACTCACGCTGGTGCTCGTCGCTGCGATTGTCGCCACGGTGATCGGCGTCCCCCTAGGGATATGGGGAGCAAAGCGACCGCGGGTGTACGCCGCAATGCGTCCGGTGCTGGACCTGATGCAGACGTTGCCGACGTTTGTCTACCTGACCCCGACGCTCGTGCTGTTCGGACTCGGCATCGTGCCGGGCCTGATCTCGACGATCATCTTTGCGTTGCCCGCGCCGATCCGACTGACGCAACTTGGCATTTCGTCCGTGCCGAAGACGCTGCGTGAGGCAGGACAGGCTTTTGGCGCCACGCCGATGCAACTCCTGTTCAAGGTGGAACTGCCCAGTGCCGGGCCGATGATCCTGGCCGGCATTACCCAGTGCATCATGCTGAGCCTGTCGATGGTCGTGATCGCGGCACTGGTGGGAGCGGGCGGGCTCGGCGTGCCGGTCGTGCGCGCACTCAACACCGTGCAGGTGGGCATGGGCTTCGAGGCGGGCATTGCCATCGTGCTGCTCGCCATCATGCTCGATCGCATCAGCCGGCCGGCCGAGAAGAAGGGACAGGAATGAGCAGCGCAGCGCTCGAATTCGACCGGGTCGACATCCTTTTTTCCGCCGAGTCCGGGCGCAAGCGCGAGGCCGCGATCAAGTCCGCGCTGCAGCAACTCGACGCAGGCCGCGACCGCAACGAGATCGAGGCCGCAACCGGCGTCGTAGTCGGCGTGAGCAAGGCGAGCCTCGCGGTCCAGCGTGGCCAGATCTCCGTGCTGATGGGCCTGTCGGGCTCCGGCAAATCGACGTTGCTGCGTGCGGCGAACGGTCTCAACCGCGTCACGCGCGGCCACGTGCTGGTCAACGACGGCGAGCAGCAGATTGACGTCGCCAAATGCGATGCGGCCACGTTGCGGCGCCTGCGCCGCGGCACGATTGCGATGATCTTCCAGCAATTCGGCCTGCTGCCATGGCGCACCGTGCGTGAGAACGTCGGACTCGGCCTCGAGCTGCGCGGCGAATCCGCAGCCGAGCGTCGTCGTATCGTCGACGAAAAGCTGCAGCTGGTCGGGTTGGAACGCTGGGCCGAACGCTACGGGCACGAGCTGTCGGGCGGCATGCAGCAGCGTGTCGGCCTGGCGCGCGCTTTCGCCACCGACGCACCGATCCTGCTGATGGACGAACCGTTCTCCGCGCTCGATCCGCTGATCCGCAACAAGCTGCAGGATGAACTGCTGGCGCTGCAGGCGCGCGTGCGCAAGACGATCGTGTTCGTCACGCACGATCTCGACGAGGCGCTCAAGCTGGGTAACCAGACCTCCGTGCTCGAGGGCGGACGCATCGTGCAGACGGGCACGCCCGAGGACATCGTGCTGCGCCCGGCGAATGCCTACGTCGGTGAGTTCGTGCAGCACATGAATCCGCTCTCGGTGTTGAACGGCCGCATGGTGATGCGCCCTTGGGCCGAGCTCGCCGCGGACGGTCAGCAACGCTGGCTCGATCCGGGCCGCCAGTTCAGCGCGGTCCTCGACGAGCAGGGCCGCGCGGTCGCCGCTGCCTTCGAAGGCCAGGCGCTCGGAATTCGTACGTCGCCGGCGGAAGGCGAGGGCCTGATCGTCGCCGACGTGGACACGCCGCTGCGCCAGCTCATCAAATGGTGCCGGTCCGGACACCCCGTGCTGCTGGCCGAAGGCGGCGTCGTGCAAGGTGTTTGCGGACCCACGGACGTCATCCGCGCGCTCGCCACCAGCGACGACCGCGCTCACGCCACAACCTGACCTGACCTTAACTAACCTAACCGATTCACCTGCTGGAGACCTACATGCGAATTCGTCACCCGCTGACCTCAGCCGCACGGGCTTCAGGATCCATCGCCGGCGCCGTCGCGGCGGCACTTGCCATGGGTGCGCCCCTGCCGGCGCTTGCGCAACAGGCTGGCGCCAGTTCCGGCATCGAGGAAATCGTCGTCACGGCCCAGCGCCGCGAGGAAAACCTGCAGGACGTCGGCATCGCCGTCACGGCCCTCGGTGGCGAGATGCTCACCGACCTGAACATCACCACGGCGACGGACATCACTCGGGCCGTCCCCAGCCTGAAGATGAACGCGTATTCGTCTTCGCAGGTGGTGTTCAACATCCGCGGCGTGTCGCAGAACGACTACGGTGACCAGCAGGAGCCGCCGGTCGCCGTGTACCAGGACGACAGCTACGCCAGTTCGATCAACGTCGCGAGCTTCCCGATCTTCGACCTCGCGCGCGTCGAAGTGCTGCGTGGACCGCAAGGCACATTGTTCGGCCGCAACGCGACGGGTGGCGCGATCCAGTTCGTGTCGAACAAGCCGACCAAGGACTTCGAAGGCTACGCCACGGCCACCGTGGGCAGCTACGGCCAGTTCATCGTCGAGGGTGC
>JBAVIQ010000192.1:0-2500 GCA_049687035.1 Steroidobacteraceae bacterium | reverse complement strand
CGCAGCAGTTCGACGTTGTGCTGGTACGTCTTGCCGAACCCTATGCCCGGATCGATGCAGATCGAATCGCTCGCGATGCCGGCGCCGAGGCAGGCCTTGGCCCGGGCCACGAGAAACGCACGGACCTCGCCAACGACGTCGTCGTAACGTGGATCGACCTGCATGGTCGCCGGCTCGCCCTGCATGTGCATCACGCAAACCGCGGCGTTCTGTGCCGCAGCGGCTTCGAGTGCGCCCGGCATGCGCAATGCACGAACGTCGTTCACCAGGTGCGCGCCGGCACGCAGGGCGGCCGTAATCACCTCTGGTTTGCTGGTGTCGATGGAGAGCACGACGTCGGTACGGGCCGTGAGGGCCTCGATCACCGGCACGACGCGGTCGATTTCCTGTTGCACGGCGACTGCTGCCGCACCTGGCCGCGTCGACTCGCCGCCGACGTCGATGATGGCGGCGCCCTCCTCGATCATGCGCAATCCGGCCGCAATCGCCGCCTGCCGCTCGAAGTGAAGGCCGCCGTCCGAAAAGGAATCCGGCGTGACATTGAGGATGCCCATGACGGCGGGAACGTCGAGGGACAGCGATCGGTCACGGCAACGGAGCAGCATGAAGAAGAGGTTAGGGGTTAGTGGTTAGGGGTTAGTGCAGGAAGGGCAGGAAGTGCTGCAGAGCATTCGGTACGGGCGCCAATATGTCACGCCACGAAAAGGAAAGGGCGGCAGTGCCGCCCTTCCGACTAACCCCTGTCCCCTGTCCCCTGACCCCTTCGCTAGTGCTGCGGGGCAGGTCGTCCCGACGGCGCATCGCCTTCACCGCGCGTCGGCCGCGGACGAACGTCGAGCGGCGAGCCCGGATGAGGGTCTTCCCAGTCGGCCGGCGGCTTCGGCTCGCGACCCTGCATGATGTCGGCGATCTGCGAATCGTCGATCGTCTCGTACTTGATCAGCGCCTCGGCCATCCTGTGCAGTTTCTCGACGTCGCGCTCGAGGATGCCCTTGGCGCGCTGGAAGTTGGAGTCGATGAGAACGCGGATCTCCTCGTCGATCACGTGCGCCGTGACGTCGGACACCTGCTTGTGCTGCGTAACGCTGCGACCGAGGAACACTTCGCCCTCGTCTTCTGCGTACGTCTGCGGGCCGAGCTTGTCCGAGAGGCCCCACTTCGTGACCATGCTGCGGGCGATTTCGGTCGCACGTTCGATGTCGTTCGAAGCACCCGTGGTGACGTACTCCGGTCCGAAGATGATTTCTTCCGCGACCCGGCCGCCGAACAGCGTTGCAATGCGGCTTTCGAGCCGGCGCTTGCTGGTGCTGTAGCGATCGGCCTCCGGCAGGAACATCGTGATGCCCAGCGCGCGGCCGCGCGGGATGATCGAGACCTTGTAGACCGGATCGTGGTCGGGGACGCTCAGACCCACGATCGCGTGCCCGGCTTCGTGGTACGCGGTGAGCCTCTTCTCGTTGTCGTCCATGACCATGGACTTGCGCTCGGCGCCCATCATGATCTTGTCCTTGGCGCGCTCGAACTCCTCCATCGTCACGGCCCGACGGTTCGCCCGGGCCGCGAACAAGGCCGCCTCGTTCACGAGGTTGGCGAGATCGGCGCCCGAGAAGCCCGGCGTGCCGCGCGCGATGATCGACGGCTTGACGTCCTCGGCCAGCGGCAACTTGCGCATGTGAACCTTGAGGATCTGCTCGCGGCCGCGCACGTCCGGCAACGGCACGACGACCTGGCGGTCGAATCGGCCCGGGCGCAGCAGCGCGGGGTCGAGCACGTCGGGACGGTTGGTGGCCGCGATGACGATGACGCCCTCGTTGCCTTCGAAGCCGTCCATCTCCACCAGCAACTGGTTCAGCGTCTGCTCGCGCTCGTCGTGACCGCCGCCGAGACCGGCGCCACGATGGCGGCCGACCGCGTCGATTTCATCGATGAAGATGATGCACGGCGCCTGCTTCTTGGCCTGCTCGAACATGTCGCGCACGCGGGACGCGCCCACGCCGACGAACATCTCGACGAAATCCGAACCGGAGATGGTGAAGAACGGCACCTTCGCTTCGCCGGCGATCGCCCTGGCGAGCAACGTCTTGCCGGTGCCCGGCGAACCGACCATCAGCACGCCACGCGGGATCTTGCCGCCGAGGCGCTGGAACTTACCCGGGTCCTTGAGGAAGTCGACGATCTCGGAGACTTCTTCCTTGGCTTCGTCGACGCCCGCGACGTCCGCGAACGTGACGGTGACCTGGTCTTCATTGAGCAGCCGCGCCCGGCTCTTGCCGAACGACATGGCGCCGCGGCCGCCCGCTCCGCCCTGCATCTGGCGCATGAAGTACACCCAGACGCCGATCAGCAGCAGGATCGGGAACGACGAGATGAACAGCTGCATGAGGAACGACTGGCGCTCCGGCGGCGCGGCGCTGAAGGTGACGCCGCTCTTCTGCAGCGTGCCGATCAGTGCCGAATTGTCAGTCTCCGGGTTGTAGACGACGAACTGCTCGCCGCCGGA
>JBAVIQ010000191.1:0-2762 GCA_049687035.1 Steroidobacteraceae bacterium | reverse complement strand
GGGGTTAGCGGTGAATCGAATGAAGACAGGCCTTCCAGGCGAGCAGCCACCGGTGCGCAACCGTTGGCGGTCACGTAAGGCGCGTCGGCGAATGATTCGGTGCGTCAATGGCAATGAATCCTGTTAGCATTTGGCCGCAAGAGGCAAATGGCCAGCATCACGCTGGTGCGCACGGAAGCGCGGTCTTCTCAACGACGGACTTAAAACCCAGGGGGATATCGAACATGTCACTCAAGAGCACGTTTGCCGCGCTCGCGGCGCTGTCCTGTTTCGCGTTGACGAGCTTTTCCGCAATCGCCGATGATCACGCTTACACTGAAGGGGCCGTTGTCAACGTGTCCAGCATCCGAACCGTGGATGGCAAGTTTGACGACTACATGAACTGGCTCGCCACCACGTGGAAAGCCCAGAACGAGGCGGCCAAGAAGACCGGCGACCTGGTCAGTTACCAGGTGATCAGGGCCGAGCCGCGCGGACCGGATGACCCGGACCTCTACCTGGTACTTACCTACAAGAACTGGGCGGCCCTGGACGGCGCGCTCGCGAAGGCTGATGCGATCTCAAAGCAAATCGAAGGCTCCGTGGCCGCATCCAATCAAGCGCAGTACGAGCGAGCCAAGATTCGGCGCGTTCTCGGCTCGTCGACAATGCAGGTTCTGGACCTCAAGTAATCCGGCACGCAGCCAGGTTCGACACGAGAAGCCGGGCCGCAAGCCCGGCTTCTTCTTTTCGACGTGTGTCCGCCAACATCCACACACATGCGCAACCGCGATGCCGTCGCCATGCGCAGCGCATGGGTCCGCCCGCAGCTATCCTATGACGCCCGACCCCTTTTCGAGTGCGTTCCGCAGGAACGGCACGGTCAGCTTGCGCTGGGCGGCGAGCGATGCTGCGTCAAGCTGATCGAGCACCGCGAA
Organism: Steroidobacteraceae bacterium; assembly: GCA_049687035.1. Classification (GTDB taxonomy): domain Bacteria; phylum Pseudomonadota; class Gammaproteobacteria; order Steroidobacterales; family Steroidobacteraceae; genus RPQJ01. The sequence goes on along the minus strand of JBAVIQ010000191.1, from coordinate 1,845 downwards.
CAGCGAATGCATGTCGCGCGGCAGGCGGTGCACGAGGTACAGCGCCGCATCATCCGACAACTCGAGTCCGCGACCGGCTGCGCGCAGGCGCAATGCCTCGCACTGCCCGGTTTCGTCGAGTTCGACGAGTTGATGCACGTCGGCGGCCAGCAGGCGTGAACGCAGGTCGGGCAGCGTGAAGGGCAAAGTCGCGGGCGGGGCATTGCTCGCGACGACGAGCCGGCCCGTGCCGTCCTGCATCAGCGTGTGCAGGCGAAAGATCGCCGCGTTCCAGGCGGGATCCGCGGCTACGGCCTCGAGCCCGTCGAGGCAGACGAGCCCCAGCGTGTCGCATCCCTCGAGCATCGCGCTGGATGGCGCCAGCGCCAGGTCGAGGTAAGCCGCAGCTTCGTTACGCTCGCCAGCCGCAGCACACGCGGCCTGCAACAGGTGCGTCTTGCCCGTGCCTGCGCGACCCCACAGCCAGGCGACGAGCGGCGCCGATGGTCGTGAGCCCTGCAACGCGGCGCAAGCCTCTGCATTGTCGCCGGCGACGAAGCCTGCGAAGCGCGCGGTGTCACGCAACCGCATGCGCAAGGGCAACTGCTCCATCATCGTGGGAGGCACCCGCCTAGTGCCGTTGTGACGAGCGTTCACGCGCGACGGCCTGCGCACGGCGCAGGTAGATCAGCACGTAATCGATGCCACTCACGCAGGTCGAGAACAGGACGAACGCGCCGAGCGTGATCACCGCCCATTGCGGCGGCCACTGGTACGCCGCGGCGGCGACGACCGCGAGGCAGAAGACGATCTGCGCCAGCGTATTGATCTTGCTCGCGATGGTCGGGTTGCCGTTGACCGGGCCGAACAGCAGCTTGTAGGTGATGGCGCCGAACACGATCACGAGGTCGCGCAGCACGACGAGCCCCGTCAGGAGCCATGGCACGTCGCCTTGCACGCTCAGGCAGATGAACACCGTGAGCAGCAGCAGCTTGTCGGCGAGCGGATCAAGCAACTTGCCGAGCTTGCTGGTCCAGCCGAACCGCTTGGCGAGGAAGCCGTCGAGCGCGTCCGTCGATGCGGCCACTGCAAACAGCAGCATCACGTCGGCGTAGCGCTCCTGCAGGATCCAGTGCGCGACGGGATACACCATCAGGATGCGCAGGACGCACAGCAGGTTTGGCAGGTGACGCAGGCTCATGGCTGCCAGACGAAGTCCGGTGCCTCCGGCCCGGTCGTTGCGGCTTCGGTGCGCGGAGCCGGCGTGAGTCGCCCGTCCAGCGCAAAGATTCGTCGCAACAACTCGAGATCGCCGCGGACGCCGAGGTCGAACAGCGCCGTGCTGCCGGACAGTTCGCGTAGCGACACGCTCCGCACGAGGCTCAGGCTGTCAAGGTAGGTAGTGAGGGCGGCATAGGAGCGCACGCCATCCAGCCCGCCGACACGAACGGGCACCGTGCTGAGACCGCGAGTGGAGCCCGGCGCGTAGCGCGCTGCCAGGGTGTCGGCCGCGAGTCCCAGGCCCGCCGCGGGGCCTCCCTGACGGCGCGCGGACTGACCGGCGTGCCCGAAGATCCAGTCATACCGTCCCGCCCCCGCTGTTCCCAGCAGCACGGCCCCGGTAACTCCTGCGCTGGTTGCACGGGCTCGCGCCGTGCCGGCGTCGACGGTCTCGGCGGGCCAGGTCACCGGCACGCCCCGCACCTGGGCTGCCCGTTCGATCTCCAGTCGCTCCGGCGGCCGCTCCGCCGCGGTCACCGCCCGGGCGCCGCCTGCGATCGCGGGGACGAACAGGAGCACGGTGGTCGTGGGCCGCTCCGACGGCCACAACGGCAAGCCGGCCTGCTGCAGCAGTTGCTCCATGGC
>JBAVIQ010000190.1:0-1564 GCA_049687035.1 Steroidobacteraceae bacterium | reverse complement strand
ATGTTGTTGTTTCTGGTCCTGTTTTCCGGTCCTGTTTAGGACACTTCGGAGCCGAAGATGAAGCGCACATTCAACCCTAGCAACCTGCACCGCAAGCGAGTCCACGGCTTCCGTGCGCGCATGGCCACCAAGGGCGGTCGTCTCGTCCTCGCCCGTCGTCGTGCGAAGGGCCGCAAGCGCCTTGCGGTCTGACCGTTCTCACGAGCAGTAACGATCGCACGCCAGTCTCGCGACGCTTCCCGCGCGCGAGCCGCCTGACCGACAAGCCCCAGTTCGACGCCGTTCATCGGCAAGGCCAGCGATCTTCCGATGCGCTGTTCCTCGTGCTCACTCGTCCCAACGAAGCGGGCCAGGCCCGGCTCGGACTCGCCGTCGGCATCAAGGCCGCGGGCAATGCCGCCAAGCGTAACCGCATCAAGCGCCTCGCGCGCGAATCGTTCCGCCATCGCCAGCACGAACTGCCGCCCCTGGACGTCGTCGTCAATGCGCGACCTGCCGCCACCAGGAGCAGCAGCGTCGAGATCCGCGCGAGCCTGCAATCACACTGGGATAGGATCGTGCGACGATGCGCCCGCTCCTGATCGCTCTCATCACGTTCTACCGGTGGTTCATCAGCCCGCTGCTCGGGCCGAACTGCCGCTTCTATCCCACGTGCTCCTGCTACGCGCAGGAAGCCATTCAACGTCACGGGGCGCTGCGCGGCTCGTGGCTCGCGGCACGTCGCATCGGACGCTGCCACCCCTGGAATCCCGGCGGCTACGATCCCGTCCCCGAATGCACGCACACGCCGCACGACCACACTGATAAGCGACCGAGCCATGGATAACCCGCGCCTGTTTCTCTGGATTGGCCTCGCACTGCTCGCGTGGATGAACATCATCCAGTGGGACCGCGATTACGGCTCACCGTCGGCTGCTGTAACGGCCACGACGGCCGCGCCCAGCGCCACGACTACGGCAGGCGCACCTGCAGCGGGCACCACGGCATCAAGCCTGCCGTCACTACCGTCCGCGACGGCGCCCGCTGCAAGCACGACGGCCGCTGCTGCCGCGCAGACGCCGGCCATCGCTGCCGTGAATGCCGATGCCCGGAAGATCCACGTCGTCACCGACGTGATCGACATGGACATCAGCCTGCAGGGCGGCGACCTGCTGCGCGCCGACCTGCTGCGGTACCCGCGCGACAAGAAACCCGGCAGTCCCGCCGTGCGTCTGCTCTCGACCGACGACGCGTCATTCAGCGTCGTGCGCAGCGGACTGCGAGCGGCGGACGGTCGCGCCGAACCGACGCATCTTGCGACGTACACTGCACCGGCCGCCGAGTTCCGCCTCGCGCCGGGTGCACAGGAACTGCGCGTTCCGCTGACGTGGACGGACGGGCAGGGCGTCACCGTGATGAAGACCTACGTCTTCAAGCCAGGGCACTACGCGATCGACGTGTTGTATGACGTGCAGAACGCGTCGGGTGCGGATTGGAAGGCCGCCTCTTACGTGCAGTTCGCGCGGCACGTGTTCTCGCAGAAGCGTTCGATGTTCGACGTCGAGAGCTACGCGTTCCGCGGCCC
>JBAVIQ010000189.1:0-2169 GCA_049687035.1 Steroidobacteraceae bacterium | reverse complement strand
CCCTGCAGTCGCGCGCGCAGGAACCCTTCCGGCGCGGGTGCGCAGAAGATTTCCGCCGGGGATCGGGCAGCGGGCGTGGCGTCGGTGGTGTCGGCGTGGCCGCACCCTGCGACGAGCAGGGCGCAGCACGCCGCCGCCGCAGCGCGCGGCGAAGGTTCAAGCGACAGCGGGCTCGTCAGCCGTGCGTGGCGCGCGGACGAGCAGCGACTTAGCCAACTGGCCATGGAGATAACCAATGCCCCGTGAGAGATGCAGCGTGACGGTGAGCAGCACTATCCCCAAGATCGATACCAGTGGCAACAACGCCGGGTGCGGTGACTCGACGGTGCCGTCGATCGTGATCAGGCCGGCGTGGTACAGCAGCACGACGATCGGAGCGATCGTGAGTGCGAGCGAGCACACCATGCCGACGATGACGAACGTGAAATAGAACACCCCGAGCGGCAGCATCAGCAGCAGGTACAGCAGCGTGCCCCAGGTGCGCGGATCCTTCAGCATTTCCAGCACGCGCTGCATCCAGCCCATGGGCGGACCGGGATGCACGGGCCTGCGCGGCATGCGCGTGCCGAGCAGTGTTTCCACGATGCGGCCCTCCGCGAGCGCGAGCACGCGCGTCGTGCCGATGAAGAGCAGGAAAAACGGGATGCCGATGATCAGGATGGCGAAGCCGGCCGAGAGCGACAAGCCTGTCACCGCGAACGTGAAGTAGAAGATGCCAGTGGCGAGCGCCAGCAGCATGTAGGCCATGCTCAGGTAGGCGCGCGGATCGGAGTACACGCTGAAGAAGCGGCCGAGCGTCGTGTGCTTCGGCTTCGGCGGCGGCGTGCGCAGCGCGGCCTGGACACGGGTTTCGTTCGAGCGGTACGCGTCGGCGACTTCGCTCGGCGCGCCGTAGCTCGCCACGATCCGGCCCAGCATGGTGGCCTCCGTTTCTTCCGGATGCTGCGCGAGCTCCGCGCGCAGGTGTTCTTCCGCGTCGTAGAGCGCGTCCTGTACCAGCGCGCGATCGGCGCCCTGCAGCTCGGCTCGAAGCAGGTCGAGGTATTCCTCGACAGTGCGGGGTGTCGCGGCCGTCATGACGGCATCTCCTGTGCGGCTGAAGTGGAAGGCGGGACGATGGTATCGACGAAGGCGCGGGTGCCGAGCCAGGTCTCGCGCCAGGCAGCGAGCACTTCGCGCCCGAGCGGCGTGATCCGGTAGTAGCGGCGCGGTGGCCCGGAGTAGGAGGGGACCACGCGGCTCGACAGCAGTCCAGCGCCGCTCATGTTGCGCAGCACTGGATAGAGGGCGCCCTGCTTGAAGGGAGCCGTTGGCGCTTCATCCGAGGTGAGCTTGCGCGCAATCTCATAACCGTAGAGATCCGTGTCCGCAGCGGCGAGCACGGACAGGAGTACCAGCGAGGTCAGGCCGGCACTCAGTTCCCGCTGGAACTTGCGGGCCTGCGCTTCGGCTGGCGTTTCGTCCCCGGGCACAGGGGTCGTGGTTTCTTCGTCGTCCCGCGACATGGCGGTCCGTCTCCTTGGTGACTGAACTATATTAGGCATCAAGTACTATTAGGAAGTCAACAATACAGTCTGATGCCTTGGACTGATGCACCGCAGCAACGATCCAACGACTGTTCGACTCTGTAACATCCTTATGCCCGTACTCGCCGGAGAGCCGTCGGATGTCGACCGAACAACAACGCGTAGGTGCGCCTCGCCGATACCTGAGCCGCCTCACGCGCGGCACGCTCGCCGTGATCATGGCGGGCGGACGAGGCGAGCGGCTCAAGCAACTCACCGAGGACCGCTGCAAGCCCGCCACGCCCTTCGGCGGCAAGTTCCGCATCATCGATTTCGTGCTGTCGAACTGCCTCAATTCAGGCATCCGGCAGATTTCGGTGCTCACGCAGTACAAGGCGCATTCGCTGATCCAGCACATCGGCAAGGGCTGGGGTTTCCTGCGCGGCGAGTTTGGCGAGTTCATCGAGATCATTCCCGCGCAGCAGCGTCGCGGCCCCGAGTGGTACCAGGGCACCGCGGACGCGCTGTGGCAGAACATGGAGCTGATTCGCGCGCACCGCCCGCTGCACGTGCTCGTGCTCGCCGGCGATCACATCTACAAGATGGACTACGGCCCGATGATCGGCTTCCACGTCGAGAAGGAAGCCGACATCACCGTCGGTGT